>DNPO01000070.1 GCA_003501375.1 Candidatus Sumerlaeota bacterium
GTTACATGATTTCCATTGCCTGCTTTTCCAACTCAAACATTTCATCGCGCAAACTGGCTGCGCCTTCAAAATCCAAATCTTGCGCTGCTTTTTGCATGGCAACCTTCACGCGCCCGATAGCCTTCTCCAACTCCTTGCGCGTGTGGTAATGCACCGAATCTTTTTCCGCCACGCGCGGCACATCCGCATAGTCTTTCTCGGAAATCGTGTCCAGAATTTGCCCGATATTTTTCCGAATTCCGCGCGGGGTGATGTTATGCTTTTCGTTGTACTCCTGTTGCCGCTCGCGCCGCCGCGTCACCTCGTGGATCACAAATTCCATACTCCTGGTCATTTTGTCGGCATACATGATCACGCGCCCGTCCAGATGGCGCGCAGCACGTCCGCAAATCTGCGTGAGCGATATTTTGTCACGCAGGAAACCTTCCTTGTCCGCATCCAACACGCCTACCAACGATACCTCTGGCAAGTCAAGACCCTCGCGCAACAGGTTCACTCCGACCAGCACGTCAAATTCGCCCGCACGCAAATCGCGGATGATTTCCGTGCGTTCGATGGTGTCGATGTCCGAATGCAGGTAGCGCACACGAATGCCCACCTCCTGATAGTATCGCGTCAAATCTTCGGCCATGCGTTTAGTAAGCGTGGTAACCAGAACGCGCTCGTTGCGCTCCACGCGCACGCGTACTTCTTCAAGCAAATTATCTACCTGCGTTTCGGCGGGCCGGACTTCGATAATCGGATCAAGCAGCCCCGTCGGACGCACCAATTGTTCAATGATTACATGGTTGCTCTTATCCAATTCGTAATCGTTCGGCGTGGCGGAAACGTACAGCACTTGGTTTTGCTTTGACTCAAACTCATCGAACGTGAGCGGTCGGTTGTCCAATGCGGATGGCAGGCGGAAACCGTGCTCGATCAGGTTTTGCTTGCGCGCACGGTCTCCGTGGTACATGGCACGAACTTGCGGAAGGGATGCGTGGCTCTCGTCAATAAAAAGCAAGTAATCCTGGGGGAAATAATCGATCAGCGTGTACGGCGGGGTCCCGGGCGCGCGCCCGTCAAAATGGCGCGAGTAGTTTTCGATGCTCTGGCAATGCCCCGTTTCCATCATCATTTCGAGATCGTAACGCGTGCGCTGTTCCAGACGTTGCGCTTCCACCAGTCGATTCTCATTGCGCAGCACATCCAAACGCTCAGCCAGTTCATCACGAATGCCTTGCAATGCTGCTTCCATGCGCGGACGTTGTACCGTGTACGGCGTCGCGGGATGTACGGCCGCCCGCTGCAAGGGACGCAACCGCGTTCCCTTCAACGCATCAATTTCATAGAGGCCATCTATCTCATCACCAAAAAATTCAACCCGCAACGCCTTCTTGTCTTCATGCGCGCGGTAAATGTCCACCGTATCGCCACGCACGCGAAAGGTGCCACGCGCAAAATCCATATCGTTGCGGTCATACTGAATTTCGATCAGTTTCCGTACCATTTCTTCGCGCGAAATCCGGTCGCCAGGATTCAGCAATAACGTCATCCCATGATACTCTTCCGGTGAGCCGATACCGTAAATGCACGACACACTGGCAACAACAATAACATCACGCCGCTCCAGCAGTGAGCGCATGGCGGACAAACGCACGCGATCGAGTTCCTCGTTGATCGCGCAGTCTTTTTCGATGTAGGTGTCCGAGCGCGGAATATACGCTTCGGGCTGATAGTAGTCGTAGTAACTGACAAAATATTCAACGGCATTTTCAGGAAAAAGGTCTTTGAATTCGCGGTAAAGTTGCGCCGCAAGCGTTTTGTTATGCGACAGGATGAGCGTGGGACGGTTGAGCGATGCGATAACATGCGCCATCGTGAAAGTCTTACCCGAGCCGGTAACACCCAGTAAGGTTTGCTGTGGTGTTCCATTGCGAAACCCGTGCGTAATCTGGCGGATGGCAGAAGGCTGGTCGCCACTGGGTTTGAATTCCGAAACGAGTTCAAATTTGTCCACTATCTGAAAACCTCTACCAGCAGATTGCTACGGATAACGCAGATTAAAGACCAGCGATAATCACTAAAAACAAAAGCCGCTGCTCACTCGGGTGAAATGATACCCCAATGAACAACGGCAGTAAACCACTTTATGGCAAATACCAATGCGATAGGCAGTGTGTTACTCATCGGCTTCCGGGACGCGGATGGAACGCCCAACGATTAGCACATCGCGGAATTGATTTACGTTCAAACGGTGCATTTGCTGGTCAATTTCCACGAGGAAAATGATTTCGTCCAAACACGGCTTGAAAATATCCCACATTTTGGAGTCCGAAATGAAACGCTTGAGAGAAGGAGACACGTCTGGATTATCCATAATCAACGCCCCCCGCTTCTGATAAGCATCTGCGCTATCAGCAAGGGCAGAAATCTGGTCAATCAATGCACCCGTATCCAGCCCACAACCGATTTTGAGATGCGCATTCAGACGTGCAGGAACCTTCTCCTTTATCCACATCAACACGGCTTCCTTGTCCGGAATATCCATGTCAGCAGCCATTTTCTGCCACAAACGCAGAGATGGAAGCACAAATCCCTTTTCAAATTTGAAAATGGCAGGTCCCGACACCCCATAACGAACGGCTAAATCAGCCTGCGTCAGGTGGTTTTTCTTGCGAAAAGACATGAGGCGTGCCGCAAGCGGAGACTTGGGAATTTCACTATATCGAGCCATCTTGAATTCCTTTCCCTAAAAAATATAACCCGCAAAAGAACTACATTTCCGTGCCCCAAAATGGGGCTACGGGATACACAACTTCTTTGATTGTTTACTAAAAAAGTCCTATTGTCAATCCCTATAATGTAACGATTGTGGGAATTTTACCACATACCAGTCGTCATTAACCGATCTAAATACACCCAAACCCTCTTCAAGTCACCACTAAAATATAAAACGGCAAAACACAGCATTACCAAAAATGCCAAGGTGATTAACTTCCCAATCCAGTGGTGCACGGCTGACTTAAATTTCCAAAAGGCCATCCTCCGCCTCCTCTTTTTTATGAAAGTCTGCGGAACTGAAAAGAATATTCTGCCCGTTATGCTTAACGTGCTCTCATTTTTACCGCTTCACAACTAACCCCTTGATCCACTGTACTCCTTTGGTGATAAGGCCTTCGAGCGGACGACTGGTCAAACGAATGAGTTCCTTCTCCGCTGCGCCCCAAGATGGCTTCAAGGTCAACGCGTGCCGCTGTGATTCAATGGCTTGGTTGATAAAGCCCATTTGCCGCTGGCAAATACCCAAGTGATGCCATAAAAAAGGGTTATCAGGGTTCGCTGTGGCGCATTTGCCATACGCCTCAATGGCGGGTACCCACTTGCGGTAACGCTCCAGCGCCAAGCCCATTTGGGCAGTTAACCGCCATTCTTGCGGAGCAATGGCCCCCTGCGCTTTGTCAAAACACATTTTCCAGTTGGCGTTATCCGCCTCCAGCAAAATCCATCCCCGTGCAAACCAGCAAATCGCATCAGGAGCGCCCTGGCTCAAGGCAAAGTCGGATGTACCAATTCCTCGGCTCGTCATGCCTTGCAATGTCAGCGTCAAGCCCCTGAAAGAAAGCACTCCGGGATGCGTAGGAAAGCGCTCCGCACCGCGTGCAGACCAGACATCTGCCTCGCGCATTTCGCCTAAAAAAATCAGCGCCAGCACCTGCGCAATCCACGGATCGGGACGGGAAGCGTCTTCCTGCAGCGCTTGTGAATAGTACTGTAGCGCACGGCGGAAATCGCCCGAATAGAAGGACGCATCTGCCTTACGCATAACAGCATCGTAGGTTAACGGTTCTTGCCCATATGAAGCCGCGTCCGGCATGAGCGGGGTATCGGATGGGGTATTATCAGGCGTTACGCCCGACTGTGTTTCCAGTTTGGCAAATCGACTCATCTATAGCGTTTAACTTCCAAAATAATGTCACCTGATTCCGTATCCACATTTTCCTGCACCAACTGGATGCCACGGCTGTCCATTTCCTTCAAAACCCGATTGTAACTAAACTGTTGCACCAAGTCACCCACAAAGGCCAACGCTTCATCGCGCAATGCCCGAGCGCTTCGCTCTTTCGGCCCCAAAATATCAACAAAAAATTTCCCCGCGGTATCACGTCGAAAAATCAGACGCGTGTCGTCCTTCTCAAAAATCAGACGCTCATCCCGGCCCACTTCCTCGCCGATCAGCCCCTCCACCAGTTCGTCCACCGGAACGGACACCTTGCGCATGCTTTCTATCTCACGCGTGATGCGCCCCTTCAACCAGGCATCATCCCCCGTACTCGTAAGTTTCTGATACCCCTTTCCGGCTGCAACAGCCAAAACCAGAGGGAGCAGCGATGGCCACGTCCAACCCATAAGCGGAGTAATGAGGTAAAGTGCCATGCTGTTTTTTTCAGATAACCTTTCTTCTCTGTGAATAGTCTACTCAAACACCTCCCAGAAAACAAGTTTTTTTAGAAAACAAGTGTGAAAAAGAAACCCTAGCGATCTGGTAGAAAATATGGTGCGAGGGATATAGTATTTTTCAAAAGTTTTACAATCACCTCGATCAATCTTGCTGCTAAACAGCTTGCCGCATATTACTCTAAAGTCCTGATTCTGGTTGCACGAGTTACTTGGTACAAATGGCATCGTGGATCAGATTCTCATCTACAAAACACCGCACGTTCATCCCCTCCATCTCAATCTTGAGGGTATACCACCGTCCGGTTTCCAAGGTAATGGATTTTCTATCAGTGGGTAGGCCTGCACCCTCTAAACCGCACTGTTTATTTGCCCAGCCCCCTAAATTCCACCAATGCTTGTCCTGAATATCTTTGGACTGAAACAAGATTAGGAAGCCTTCCTCTCCGCCCGTTTTGCGTGCTTTGAGCGTGAGTATGCAATCGCCCCAACTTTTGTCCAACACGGCAAGTGCCGGGCTATCATTACCTGTTTGCGTAATGACTCCATCTTTTACCAACCATTTGCCCTTGCTTGTGTTCCAACCCGACAAACTGGTGATTCCTGCGGAACTATACAGCGATCTGCCATCCAGTTCCGCGATTTGAATGTCCTTAAACTCTACTTGGGTTTTCCACGAGCCTACGCCAATCAGAGTCAGTCCACGCGTTATCTCATGCATCAGAGTACCATCTACGTAACAGCGGACATGAGCACCTTGGATTTCTAACTTGATGTCATACCACTGATCTTTTTGGGCTACAAAGGTTTTGCTATCCGCGGGGAGGTCTCCCCCTTCAAAGTAACTTTGGTTGGCTTTTTCGCTGCCCCCCAGATTCCACCAGTGTTTTTCCTGTCCATCGGCAACTTGGAAGGGAATAAGAAAGCCTTCGGCACCACCGGTTTTACGCGCTTTGAAAGTAAAGGCACAATCGCCCCATTTCCTTTTCAAAATTGCAATCGCGGGGGTATCTTTGCCCGTTTGCACCAACGAGCCACCTTTTGCAGCCCACTCTCCTGTGGCTGCGGTCCAATCGGACATATCTTTCAGTTCACCGGCGTTGTAAAGCACTTTCCCATCCGAACCTGTCACTTGGATTTCTTTAAATTCCACTTGTGTATTCCAAGACCCGAGTCCGATGGAGCCAAACGAAATGGATGCGGTAATCGGCTCTGCGGCAAATGCACTGGTTGCCAGCAACAGCATTGAGGATAAGACGCATGTTTTTTTCCACAGAGTCATCAACATAATCATGTTTCCCTTTCGGTAGGGGTGTTTAGAATGCAACCTGGACAGACCGACCTGATTAGGCCGATCTGTCCGAGTAAACGCTCAGCGAGGGTAAGGAACAGGCAACTCAACGCATTACTTCTTTTCCTGCAAACGCAGCACCGTGACAGAGTATGGGGGGAAAGTGTGCTGCATTGTTGCAGACACGCCTTCCAATTTTTCTTCCTTCGGTGCAACCTTGGTTGGTTCGGCGAAGGAGTTTTCATCTGTAGACTTTTCCGAGGTCAGCACAATGGCTTTTCCGGTCGATGCGAGAGACTTTATTCCAGTCAATTCCAAGGAAGCGTCCTGTGGTATAGCACCACCGTTCACGACCTTCACAATGACTTCGTTCGTGTCTTTCTTGCGTCCGGCCACGGCAAAGAGTGACTTGGAAGCGGAGCGTGATACATCGTGAATGATTTTGCCATCCACCGAGCATTTCACACGCTGCCCATCCATCTCAACCTTGAGGTCGTACCAGCGTCCAGTTTCGATGGAAATATTTTTCTTCTCATCTGGTAAATCGCCACCCTCCAGCCCGCTCTGCTTGTTTTCCCAACCACCAATGTTCCACCAGGTTCTGTCGTTGAGATTTGTGCTCTGGAACAAAACCAAGAAGCCTTCACTACCGCCGGTTTTACGCGCTTTCAACGTCAAGGTGCAATTGCCAAAACTTTTGCCGTCCAAGAGGGCAAGAGCGGGCGTATCCGCGTTAGCTTGTTTCAATAGTCCGTCTTTGACTTCCCATTGTCCCTTGTCCGTTTTCCAAGCGCTCATGTCTTTAATTTCGCTTGACTGGAAAAGCGTACTGCCATCCGGGCCGGTTACCTGAATATCTTTGTACTCCGTTTGCGTGCCCCAACTCCCCACGCCGATACCGCCAGACAAAGTCTGTTGAGTCGTTGCAGCGGAAACCAGTTCCAAGGGAAGAATAACATCGGGTTTGTTATTGCCGAACATGGTCTGCACATAATACGACGGCGTACCATAAGTGCGCGATGCGTCAAATACAATGGCATTCGGGTTCCAGGCCTCCCAGGCAGGATTGACAAACAATGGAGCATAAGACGCCATTTCGACGATATCGGAGTTGCGCTCCATACCCGTCATAAAGGCCGCTTCGCCAACACCCGCGATCAAATTCCCCTTGCCGCAGGATTTGGTAACGGCATATTCGCCCACATAAACCTTGTGTCTCTTGCGATCGTACTTGTCATACTTTCCCGTTTCCCGCATAAAAAATCCGGGGTCGGAGTAATAATGCTCATCCACGATGTCGAGCAATTCCTCTTGCGGGGTGCCACCGCGCCAGTCGCACGCTATCAAGCGCATGTCCGGGTACTTCGCCATGATGGCCTCACGAAATTTCGCATAGCGCTCATGGTATATCTTGCCCCCATTTTCATTGCCAATTTCCATAAATTTCATCTTAAACGGTTTGGGGTGTCCGGCCTTGGCACGCAACGCCCCCCACTTGCTGTCCACCGGGCCATTTGCGTATTCGATGGCATCCAGGGCATCCTGAATAAACTCTTGCACGTCAATACCGGGCGTTTCTTTTTGCGCACGCTCTTCCTTATGCGACATACCGCAGTTGATAACGTACATCGGCTCAGCCTTGATGTCCTCACAGAACTGTAGGAATTCGTGATATCCCAATCCCTCGTTGCTCCAATAGCCCCACAAATCCCAATGCCCGACACGTTCTTCCACGGGGCCGATGGATTTTTTCCAGCGTACCGCGTTTTCAATGACCGGATCACCTTCTACCACGCAACCACCAGGGAAACGCACAAACTTCGGGTTCATGTTTGCGATCATTTGCGCCAAATCGAGGCGAAGTCCGTGGTTCTTAAACGTTTCTGCGGGAATCAGCGAAACCATGTCCAGCCAGAGCGTCCCGGCGGATGCGGCAGTAACCACTAACTTTGCATTAGGATCGGTATTCTTACCCTTCAGCGTAACCTCAAATTTTTTCCAATCTGCACCGACACCCTTCACCGTACCTTCAGCGAGAACACCATTTGCTCCGACAATGCGCACTGTCAATGGGCCTTTAAAATCATCGGCACAACGTG
>DNPO01000449.1:0-2711 GCA_003501375.1 Candidatus Sumerlaeota bacterium
AACGCATGCGTTTGCTTGGTCTGCCCCAGCCCAACTTCGATTTTTTCCGGAGTTTGCACATACTTGCCCGGCGTCAATTCATCCGCGCAATGCACCAGCATGTCCCGGATGCTTTTTTGCGAATATTCCAAGTGGAACTGCAATCCCACGGCGCGCCCTTCATAAACAAACGCTTGATTAACGCACGCTTCACTGACCAGCAGATGCTTTGCCTTGGGCGGAATGGCAAACGTGTCGCCGTGCCAGTGAAACGCCGTGAACCTATCCGGCCACTTTTTCAGCAGATTGCACTCACGCCCCGCTTCCGTTAGAGTGACCGGGTGCCACCCGATTTCGCGTTCCGCATTGCGCGTGACCGACCCGCCCAACGCATCGGCAAGCAGTTGCCCCCCCAGGCAAACACCCAGGTAATACTTGCCAGCGAGAACGCTTTCACGGATGAAAGCCTTTTCCGCTACAAGCCAAGGGTACGACTCGTGCTCGTAAATATTCATCGGCCCGCCCATAACGACGAGCATGTCGAACGCATCCAGCGCAGGCAACGCTTCCCCCGCATATAATAAAGTGTGGCTAATGCTATGACCGCGCTCCTGCGCCCAAGTTCCAATTTCCGCGGCATCCTCAAACGGCACGTGCTGCAAAACATGTAAACGCATGACCTGTAAATTCCTTTCATAAAAACAAAAGCAAGAAGCGCTTGGCTTCTTGCTTTTGCACTTCTATCGATAAAACAAAACTAATTATTCTGTCTCAAGCATCACGCTGGTGGCTTTGATGACCGCATTCGCGGACTGGCCTTCCTTCAAATTCATCCGTTCGACGGACGAGGTCGTGATGACTGCGGTAAGCATTTCGCCAGAAGCAAGTTCAATGCGAACCTCGGCACTGACCGTTCCTTTGACAATCTTACGAATAGTTCCCTTAAGATGGTTGCTGGCGCTGATAGGCATGTGAGCAATCCTCCTTTTCAGTTTGCACATCTGGACGAGCAATTATTTTTACTGCTCATAGTTTCTTTATAACACAATGCCCCCTACGGCTTCAATACATTTTAAGGTTTTTTTGTGTAACATTTTTGTAACTATCGATATAAAAACACTCCCTTCTGTGCCACTTCCTGTAACGCCCAGTCGGATTAATTTCATACGCTTTCGTATGTATCAGTACATGTCTTTCAGAGAATGTAGGAATGCAAACCGTGTTAAAAATAGTGTATGGAATAGATAATTCGAGTAGAATCAGAAGCATAGAAGAGTCTGTACGCAATGGCGCACCTTTTGCTTCAGATCACTAGTTTACAAACAGGGAAGATGGCCCTGTTCCTGAATCTGCCAAAAATGATCTGCGCACCCAATCCTCCAGGAAAGAGAGAAAGATGAAAATGAAAAACAGAATGCCGGCATCGAAAACCATAAAATGGCTTTCGATGGGAATCGCTTTGCTCACATTGTTTTCGATTAATGCCTTTGCTCAGTCGCCGACAAAAACGGTCTCCATTGCCGTGGCTGCGAATTTCACCCCCGCCATGAAGGAAATCCAGAAAAAGTTCGAGACTGCTACCAGCGCGACGTTGGTTATCAGTTACGGATCGAGTGGGAAATTCTACACCCAAATCAAAAATGGCGCGCCGTTTGAAATTTTTCTGAGTGCCGATGTCGAACGCCCGGAAAAATTGGAAGGCGAAAAGGAAACCGTGGCGGGCACGCGCTTTACCTATGCGGTGGGGCAACTGGTCTTGTGGAGCGCAACGCCGGGACTGGTTGATGACAAAGGCGATGTGCTCAAAGGCGATTTTAAAAAACTATCTATCGCCGACCCCAAGGCTGCTCCCTATGGTGCAGCGGCACAGGAGGCCTTGCAATCGCTGAAGATGTGGGATAAAGTTTCCGAACGATTGGTGCAGGGTGTGGATATTGCGCAGGCGCATCAGTTCGTCGCGAGCGGCGCGGCGGAATTGGGATTCGTCGCGTTGTCGCAGGTGAAGACGAAAGACGGCATTGCGGGAAGCGCGTGGATGGTTCCGGCTAACTTGTACAAGCCAATTTCGCAACAAGCGGTTTTGCTGAACAAGGGCAAGGATAACCCCACGGCGAAAGCGTTTTTGGAATACCTGAAAAGTAAGGAAGCGCGTGGAATTATCGAGGGCTTTGGATATAAGCCGGAGTAAACAAGAAATAACATCTTTTCGAGGAGCGCATCATGCAAGCGGACATGCAGGCGGTTTGGTTGACGCTCCGCCTCGCGACCCTCACCACCTTTTTACTGCTGGTTATCGGCACACCGCTGGCTTGGTGGTTGGCGCGGTCGCGCTCTTGGCTCACCAATGTTTTTACGCCCCTCATCGCTCTGCCGCTTGCTTTGCCCCCCACCGTGCTCGGGTTCTATTTGCTCATTTTGCTTGGCCCGCACGGATGGATCGGCGGCACCACGAATGCGCTCGGATGGGGCGCGCTGGCTTTCACCTTTCCCGGGCTGGTCATCGGTTCAGTTTTTTACTCGATGCCGTTTGTGGTGCAGCCGTTGCAAAACGCATTTGAAGGGATCGACGAAGGCTTGTTGGAAGCAGCCTCCACCCTGCGAGCATCACCGCTGGATCGTTTTTTCAGCGTGGTGGTGCCGCTGGCGCGTCCGGGGTTTTTCACCGCTGCCGTGCTGGGATTTGCGCACACCGTGGGCGAATTTGGCGTGGTGCTGATGATCGGCGGCAACAT
>DNPO01000449.1:2957-3227 GCA_003501375.1 Candidatus Sumerlaeota bacterium
TGATGATCGGCGGCAACATCCCCGGTAAAACACAGGTTGTTTCCATCGCAATCTACAACCATGTGGAGGGCATGGAATATTTCCATGCACACGCGCTCGCAGGCGGCATGCTCGTATTCGCCTTCCTTACGCTGCTTGCGCTACATCTGTGCAACCGACGGTTGCGAAAGGCTGCGCAATGACCGATTTGCACGCTACCTTCCAACACCGCCTCGGCAATTTTGAATTTTGCATTGAACTATCCTGCGCTGTACAGGGCGTTACCGCCAT
>DNPO01000449.1:3490-4452 GCA_003501375.1 Candidatus Sumerlaeota bacterium
TCCAGCCCCGGTTCCGGCAAGACCACGTTGCTGCGCTGCATTGCCGGGCTGGAGCGTCCGCGAGAAGGACGCTTCTCGCTCAACGGGCAAACTTGGCAAGATAGCGCACGCGGCCTTTTCGTGCCTGCGCACCAACGCGACGTGGGCTATGTTTTTCAGCACGCCAATCTTTTCCCGCACCTCTCCGTGCGACGCAATCTGGAGTACGGCTGGCGACGGCTTCCAGTCGAGAAGCGCGTAAGTTCTCTGGAGCAAACCGCTGAGTTACTCGGTCTGTCGCATCTGCTGGATCGAACGCCCGACCATCTCTCTGGCGGGGAGCGGCAACGCGTTGCAATTGCCCGCGCACTGCTGGTGAATTCCAGATTACTTTTGATGGATGAGCCGCTGACCAGCCTTGATCTTGCCAGCAAACGCGAGATATACCCCTATCTGGAACGCCTGCACGCGGAACTGTCCATCCCCATTTTATACGTCAGCCACGACCCGCACGAAATCGCGCGCATTGCGGATCGGGTCGTACTCATGGAGCAGGGGAAAGTCATCGCGGTCGGTGAGGCAACGGATATTTTCACGCGGCTTGATCTAACGTTAGCACGCGATGAGCAGGCGCTCAGCATTATTGAAACGCGGATTGCCGAGCACAACGAGGCGGATAAACTGAGTACGTTGGAGTTTTCAGGTGGGCAATTGTTGGCGCACCGCGTGAACAAACCGCTGGGCGCTTCTTCACGAATTGGCATCATGGCGCGTGACGTAAGCCTGACACTCAGCCGACATACGGATTCCAGTATTCTCAACATTATTCCGGTGCGTGCCTGCGAATGGGCGGACGATGGAACCGGCCACGTCATGGTACGATTGGATGCGGGTGGAACGCCATTGTTGGCGCGTATTTCCAGCCGTTCCGTGCGCACGCTTGGCTTACAACGTAACATGGAACTTTATGCGCAGGTCAAGGG
>DNPO01000325.1:0-454 GCA_003501375.1 Candidatus Sumerlaeota bacterium
CAACTCTCCTTCGTGGGGCGCGATTACTGGAAAGACATGCTGGGTTCGCGCAATACAGGGAAATATTTCCGGTATTGCGGCAAGTGCGGCCCTTTTTGGGAAAGACTCTGGGCTATTTTGCGCGGTTGGGGAGTTTTCTGGTTTTTTGAGGATGGCCCAATGCTTGTCGCTGGCCCGTTGGTAAGAACCATTGTTGCAACGCAGGAAGAGGGCAACGCCGATTGCCACATGAGCAGTTTTGAGGCGGCACTTTCCGAAATCGGCATTCCGCAAGAAAGCCTCGTAGCGTATGAGAAATCGTTGATGAACAATCAGATACTGGTTTTTATTCAAGGAACGCTGGATGAAATCCAGCACGCACAAGAAATCCTGAACGAAACCAAGGCTATCAACCACACCATCCACCACAACAGTGCGAACTGAAAAGGAGGGACAAATTGAATTCGCACACAAT
>DNPO01000325.1:710-9641 GCA_003501375.1 Candidatus Sumerlaeota bacterium
TTGAATTCGCACACAATCAATTATGACAATGGACACAACACTTTAAAAAAAGAGGAGAGCGAATTATGTTTACATCAACTGGAATGGGAAGAAAATTACGTCGCTTCGTTTGTCTGGGAATGCTGGTAGCAATGTTACCGTTGGCACAAGGTTGTTACGGACATTTTCCGATAACACATGCAGTTTACAACATGAATGGCAGCGCCGGGGGGAGCATTGGAGAGGATCGGACACAACACAAACTGGTTCAGTCCGTGCTCTTTTGGGTTCTTTGGATTATCCCCGTCTATCAGGTGTCTATCTTTGCTGATGCGGTGGTATTGAACCTGATTGAGTTCTGGACCGGCGATACCGTTAATCTCAGCGCGGTGCAAGAACGCGATGGCTCCAAGGTCGCGCTTCAATCGACACCTAATGGGCATGAAGCCGTGTTGACGATCAGTAGCAATGGCAAAACGCTTACCGAACAGCACATGGTCAAGGTTAGTGCGACAATCTTTGAAATGCGCGACGCATCGGGTAACCTGACGGGTACGTTTGAAAAAATGCCAAATGGCAACGTCCAGTTGAGCGACGCGCAGGGTAAAGTCGTCAGGACGCTAACATCCGCCGATATGGCTGCTTTGCCGCGGAACTAATTGAGAAAGGAAAGGGACATATGAGTGATTCCACCGCAAACAACTCGATTGTTGCCGTGTTTAACACGCATACGGACGCAGAGGAAGCCATAAAGAAGTTACAACAATCTGGATTTGATATGAAGAACCTGTCCATCATTGCCCGAGACTACCAGGCGGAGGAAAATGTGGTTGGTTACTACAACACGGGCGACCGGGTAAAATACTGGGGCAAGTTGGGTGCTTTTCTGGGGCGGTTTCTGGGGATTGCTCTTTGGCTCGGCATTTTTCATTATCCCCGGAATTGGCCCCATCGTGGTGGGTGGCCCGCTGGTAATGTGGATCGTAGGGGCACTCGAAGGCGCAGCGGTTTTGGGTGGGCTCAGCGCCGTTGGTGCCGCGCTTTACAGCATCGGTATTCCAAAAGATAGCGTCATTGAATATGAACGTGCTTTGAAAGCGGACAAATTCCTGATCGTTGTTCATGGAACTCCGGAGGTGCTCAGTTTGGCGCGTGACATCTTGCAAGACGTTAATGGGTACGAAGCCAGCGAGTACACATACCCACCCGCACAACTTTTGTAGTGCAAAAGGGGGAATTATTATGTTGCGAATGATCGCATTGGTACTGATTGTGCTGTGGCTGTTAGGACTGGTGAGCAGTTACACAATAGGCGGATTCATCCATATCCTGCTGGTGGTCGCCATTATTGTTATCTTGCTCAACGTTATCCAAAGCCGACGAGCGGTTTTGTAACTTAATGCATCGGTTTACGGAAGGGGGGGGATCATGAAAACAAACATCGTTGTGGGAACAATTCTCATTGTGGTAGGCATCGCCGCCTTTGCATTACAAGGCATCACCTACACAACCCGAGAAAAAGCCGTCGATATTGGCCCGATTCAGGTAACCACCGAGAAGAGCCATAACATCCCCCTCCCTCCGATAGTCGGAGCCGTTGCAATCGTTGGCGGTATTGTGGTGTTGGTCGTGGGATGGAAAGCGGGTGCCAATGCCAACCCGCCGCGTTCATGATAAAAATGTGTGCTTTTCTAATAGCATCCAATGCGAAACAGGGGAGTGGCAAACGCGTGAACAACCGAATTCATCAGTTTTCGTGTTTTGACCAATTTCTCGCCATGGCGTTCGCCCAACTAACCGGGCGTGAAAGCCTCGCGATATTGAAACTTGTTTTGCGCACGATGGATTCCAAACTCTACCGGTACTGAAAATCGCCATCTCTAAAAAATATCGCCACTGGGCAAGAGAGGTATAGCAATGTATCCCTTTGCCCAGTGGCGATTATTGTATTGAAAGACCAGTGTTTTTTATCCCCAGGAAGCAACGGGTGGAACCAGCACATGGAGCAGGAGTAACGAACTTAAGGAGAATAAAGCGCAAAAAATAACAAGCGCTGCGGGGGTGGTAGTCAGCATTCCCGGTAATATTTTGATGAACACAAATAACAACACTGCATTGAGTAAAAAAGAGGCAAAAAGAAGTTGGACGATAGGCAGCCCTGCCTCCACTGCAAAATGGCTTGCGATATAACCACCAACAATCAAGTTAAGTGGAGCAATGACAAAAATCACCTCCAAGTACCCCGGCAAGCCCTCGACGGTAATACGATTGGAAAACAACTGAATTAGGAGGAAAAAGTAGCCAATGAGCAGCAGCCACTTTGCGGTTAAGTCCATGAAGTTGCTTGCATCCATGACGTTCTTCCTTCGTGGTATATACTCCACCATGCTCTATGCTTGCTTTTATTTACACACATCGCTCTCGTCATTGCATCGTCCGATTGGTGTTTTTATAGTTCAACAGTGCCAAGCAACGCCATAAAAAACGTCAATTCGCTTGCTTTATTTTTCAACTTACGGTAAGACGTAGGGGAAGGATATGGAGAAGTGTAGCGCCCCAAAATTTTGCATTACACGGATATTCAGTCATGGAACAAGAATTTTCTTCTCCTCTGGAAACTGGCCCGGAAGGGCTTGCAATCAACCAACAGGCATATCTGGATATCTTTTCGCATCTCAGCAAAATTATTGCTCAAACAACTAATTTGCGGGATTTGGTTTGCGCTGCAGTTGAGGTGATACAAACCATTTTACAGGTGGATAATTGTTCCATCATGCTACTGAATCCTGAGGGAACTGCTTTGACCATGCAGGCTTCCACGGTGATTTCCGAGGAACTATGGCGATCTATTAGCATGCCTTTAGGCACCGGAATTGCCGGAAGCGTGATGAAAACGGGGCGCTCCATTATGGGAGGGCGTTCGGATCTTCGAGCGGAAGATGCGCGTGAAATACAAACGTCCTCTGATCCTCGCTCCCAGAAGTACAGGACGGATTCCTTCATTTGTGTTCCGCTGCGTTTTGGGAAAAATATTCTTGGCGTTATCAACATCACGGATCGGATGGATCGGCGTACCCTAGCGGCGTCTGATCAGGATATGCTGGAAGCGATTGCGCGATTGATTGCCTCCGCTGTGAATAATCATTTTTTGTGGGTACGGACGCGTGAATCGCGTGAGCACATGACGCGGGTATTGGAAGGGTTGCCGATAGGGATGTTTACCATTACCTCCTCCGGCCACCTGACTCTCTGTAACAAGGCAGCACGAAAAGTTCTCGAATTAAAAATTGATGAGGAACTGGACAAGTCTTGGGAGCATTATTTTATCGGTTCGGAAAGCAGTCATATTGCCAAGGCGTTGACGGTGCTGTCGCGTGGAGAATCTTCCTTCAGTACAGAGTTTGAACTCAAGGATAAAAGCGGACAGGTGATGCGAAGCGTGCGTCTTTCGGCGTTGGAAGCGGAAGAACTCACGCCGCTGGACAGGCGGCATATTCTCTTTCTGGTGGAAGATTTACAACAGATGCGCGAATTGTGGGAATTGCGCCGTAGCGATCAGATGAAGTCCACGTTTCTTTCGATTATTTCGCACGAATTGCGAACACCGTTGGCTTCCATGAAGGGGGCAATCCATCTTCTGAATCAGTTTTTTCCGCAGGAGTTGCGCGAAAAAACTGAGCGTCTCTTCTCTATCCTGAATCGCAATAGCGACCGACTTACACGGCTGGTGAACAATATTCTGGACGTGATGGATTTGGAGGGGGACAACCTGACCTTGTATCGTAAACGCACCGACCTACATGAATTGGCGGGACGTATTGCGAAAAAATTTGAAGTGGCCGAGGTGGAGAAAAAAATCATCTGGAACAGCGAATTTTCTGCGACCACTTGGGAATTATACGTGGATGAGGGGCGCTTTGGGCAGGTGATTGAGCATCTTTTGGAAAATGCGGTCAAATTTACGCCACCCCAAGGTACCATTACCATTAACACATTTACTCAAAATGGACATTGGGTTTTGTCCGTGTCGAACACGGGACGTGAGATTAATGCTGAAAATCGCGAAAAGGTTTTCCAACGCTTTTACCAAGTTGACGGTTCGCTCACGCGCGATTCGGGTGGGAGCGGATTGGGTTTATATCTTTGCAAGGAAATTTTGCGTTTGCATGGTGCCAAAATTTGGGTGGATTCCGATTTTACTGGTGGCGTTTGCTTGAAAATTGCTCTGCCAGAGTCGAACACCTTAGATTAAAAAGCGACATCGGCATTCTACGGCATTGCTGTCGCCGCTTTTTCTGCTGAAACAACTTGCGAATATTGCCATAATTTAGCACAATTTTTCCTTGCGGCCACCCATGGCGCGTTGCATGGACTTGTGCCATGTTCTTATATTTTGAAAAGAGGATTTTGTTTCATGAAACCTGCTTTGTTGCAGACGAATTGTCCAAACTTGAAATTGATTGCCCGTGGTAAAGTCCGGGATATTTATGACTTGGGAGAGCACTTGTTGTTGGTTGCTACGGATCGTATTTCTACCTTTGACGTTGTATTCCCCAACGGAGTGCCTGACAAGGGGCGTGTTCTGACTCAAATTTCGCGTTTCTGGTTTGAAAAAACTGCTGGTATTACCCAGAATCACGTGGTGAGTTTTGACGTTGCCGATTTTCCAGAGGAAGCACGCGCCTATGCGGACCAACTGGAAGGCCGTTCGATTCTTTGCAAAAAGGCTCCCGTGTTTCCTGTGGAGTGTATTGTGCGTGGATACTTGGATGGCTCCGCTTGGGGCGAGTATCAGCGCAACAATGGCAAGGTAGCCTCCGGCCATGATTTGCCAGCGGGGTTGCGTCAGCGCTCTCAGTTGCCCCAGCCGATTTTCACGCCTTCCACCAAGGAAAGCGAAGGGCATGACATTAATATTACCGAGGCGCGTTCAAGAGAAATTCTGGGACAGGAAGCATTTGATACGATCCGCAATACCTCGTTGGCTTTGTATGCGTTTGCTCATGAATTTTTGCAGACCAAGGGCATTACCCTGTGCGATACCAAGTTTGAATTTGGTCGTCGCCCCGATGGTTCTATCATCCTGATCGACGAAGCATTGACTCCTGATTCGTCGCGCTTTATGGTCAAGGATTCGTACTCGCCGGATGCCGCGCCGATCAGTTTTGACAAGCAGTTTGTGCGCGATTGGGTGCTTTCGACGGGATGGGACAAGAATCCGCCCGCACCGGTGATTCCTGATGAGATTGTTGCGCAGACACGGCAGCGCTATTTGGAAATTTTTAAACTTATCACGGGGCAGGAAATAAGTTAAAAAAATATGAATCTGCCAGATGTAACCGGGAAGCCTTTTCACAAAGGCTTCCTTTTTTATCTCCTGTGTGGCGTCGCGTGGGTGTGCTTGGTTTTCCAAGTAACGACGCACGTTGTCTTCGTGCCGCTTCCAGGAGGAGATGCGTTTGTTGGAGTAGATTATCCCAAGCATCGCGATGCGGCGATAGAAGTTCTGCAGGGAATCTGCCCTCAAAAAAAAGAATACATGGGGTTTAATTACCCGACATTCACCGCACTGCCGTTTATTTTCCTCGCATGGCTGACTCCGCAGCAAGCGGCAATGACGTGGACATTATTGATGCGTGGGTTTATTCTTGCTGGGATTCTTTTAGTTATTTTTGGGATGCGCCCTCGCGGTGAACCGGTATCAGAAACGCCCTTGGATTTTTTTCAAACCCTTTGCGTTCACCGTTACTCCTGCATGGCCATGGCCATGTCTCTTTTTATCCCGGTTTACTTTGATTTGCATGTTGGTAACATTCAGCCCTTTATTTTTTTTCTCATCGTCTTATTTTGCGTTCTTCTAACGCATGGCTTTGATAAAACTGCGGGAGTGATTTTAGCAGCGGTCTGCCTAATCAAGTTAACGCCGGTGTTTTTTTTGCCAGCGTTATTTTTTTCGCGCCGATACCGCGTTTTAATCGCTTGGGGATGCGCAATTCTCGTGTACGCAGCCCTTTTATGCGTAACGGGGTGGTGGGCGTGGGACTGGTATCTGGTACGCGAAGTTTTGCCGCATGTGGGGCATTATTGGCAAGGAATCTCGTTTTCCCTTTCCGCTTTTCTGGCTCTTCTTTTTCCGCAGATAATTCACGACAAAACGTCTTATGACATTGCGAGCAAGGGCATCGGAATGGTAATTCTCGTTTCCCTTTTTGTTTTTTTATTTTACGGTACGCGTGCTGCTCAAAAATCAAAAAATGATCTTTTCTGGCGGGATGCGATAGCCTTGGCAAGCATGCCTCTGGTGATTGCCTCACCGCTGGTGGAATATCTGCATTTCACATGCGTTGTTCCAGCATGGCTTTTTTGGTGCCAGGATATAATGGATCGGCGACAAGGCAAATATTTTTTTACTCTTTCCTTTTTCCTTTGGGGGGGTGTCTTTGTAGGCAAGCAAGGACTGGAATCGTTTGGCAGCGTTCACAATATTCAACTGGTATATTTTAGTACCGCATCGCTTGCACTTTTGTGGTTTTTGCAGGGCATGCGAATGATTTCACAAAGGATGGACAAATGAGTGAAAACAACTTGGGGTATTCTAAATCTCTCATTGGTGGATTAATCGCGTTGGCTTGGGCGGCGCTCATATATCAAATTGCCAAGCACATGATTTTACCTCCTGCCAGTCCGTGGCCTCCTGAATATGTAGGGTCTGATTTTCGGATTTACTACAATGCAATGATTGATTTTGTTCAGGGGAAAAATCCTTATGCTGGAAGGAATTATTTAAAGTTTCCCTACCCCATGTTTACAGTATTTTTCTGTTCATTTCTAACTTTGTTTTCTGAAGCGAATGCCTGGTTTCTTTGGGAAATCCTGATGAAATTTTTCGTATGCGCCGGATTTGGCCTAGTTATTTTTTGCTGTAAGCCTTTACTTGTCGCCTCTCAGGAAAAGACGCGTAATTATTTATCTGCAGAATCATCCCGTTTTCTCGTGATCCACTGGATGATTATTGCCGTGCTTCTGTGTGCTGCATTTCGCCCGGCATTTTGGGGACTGTTTTATGGCAACATTCAACCGCTGGCATTTTTTCTGATATGTCTGTTTACGGCGCTCATACTGCATGGACATGATAAAACCGCGGGATGCGTATTGGCTATGGCGTGTCTTGTTAAAATCACACCGGTTATTTTGGTGATTGGCTTTCTCTTCACTCAGAAAAAGCGTTTGTTATATGCTTGGTTTGTGTTTATGTGTTGCTATGCAATCTTGCTCCTGCTTACCGGTTGGTGGCGCTGGGAATTGTTTTTTGTTGAGAAAACGTTGCCCAATCAATCCTTTCAATGGATTTTTACCTCCCATTCCCTCACGGTCTACCTGGGTACCATTTTTTTCCATGACGTTCTGAAGGTAAAATCCATTTTTAATTGTACTTCACGAATTGTTGCTTTGTCTGTTTTGTTTGCCACTCTTTTGTCGCTTTATTTGGCGGCACGCAGACAGCGGGGGAGTGGTCTTTTTTGGCGAGACGCTTTTTCGTTAACTTGCTACCCCATGTTGCTTATTTCGCCGTTGCTTGAAGTACACCACCATACCTGCCTCATTCCCGCGCTTGTCTTTTTGCTGCATGATTATTTGGAGCAACGTTGTACGCACAGATATTTTGCAGCCAGTCTATTTTTCTGGGCGCTTTTCCTGGGAGCAAGTGTTTGGCATGGGGTTGGACTTCTCAATTTGCCATTTCTTAATAACATTTTGCCACCTGATTTTTATGAGATGTTCTGCCTCATGGTACTTTGGTTTTTTGCATCCATCCGAGTTTTACGTTTGCCCGTAGAGTCTGCACGAGGGAGCGTTTAACATGGTGCAAATCGAACAGTCTGCCCCCCTGTTAGTTAGCAAATCCCTTCAGCGCATGCTGAGCGCTGTCGCTTGGGTTTTCTTTGCAGTCCAAGTGTTTAAATATTTGATACTCCCACCGCTGTCCAGCAGTGAAGGTGTTCTCGGGTTGGATTTTCAGGATGTTTACAACGCAGCCCAAGACGTAGTGCATGGAATCAACCCGTATTTGCGTGGGCCGGGCTATCCGTTGATGGTCCCGGTTGCTTTTTCTTTTTTACCTTTGTTTTCGTTACAACACGCAGAATTTGTCTGGAGCATCATCATGCGCGGCTCGATCCTGGGTGGGTTTCTGCTCATTTTCTTTGCACTCAAGCCACAGATATCGGGGGAGACTGTTTCTGAGAAAAAAGGGAAGATGCTTCCCTCTGCCTGTGCTTATGCAATTGCGAAGCATTGGATAACATTGGCAGCTTGTATCACCGCGGCATTCACGCCAGCCCTTTTGGATATTCGGGTGGGCAACATCCAATCATTCATCTTCTTCTTGTTTTGTGTTTTGTGTGCCCTGTTGCAACATAAGCGCGATGCCGCTGCCGGGCTTATTCTGGCGCTTCTTTGTCTTATTAAGATTGTTCCCTTGTTTCTTATCCCGGCCCTTTTTTGTGCCAAGCGTTATCGCTTGCTTACGGCTTGGGCTGTTGGAATCGGACTCTACTTCGTCATCACTTTTTCCACCGGGGGCTGGCGCTGGGAAACCACTTTGTTTACGCAGGTGCTTCCGCATTTTCCTTATGCGTTACGCGGAGTTTCCTACTCGCTCGTGCATTTTGTCGGACTTGTCTTCCGCCCGGATTTACTCGAATCTGAAATTGCCTACACAAAATTTTCTGCTCTGATTACTGGATTCGTTGTATGCGTTTACTTGCTAACACTTGCAGGTGCCGTCTGGCGCATGGGGGTGGTAAAAACACTTTTTGCCAAGCAGTCTGAACCAAACGTCCTCTGGCGGGATGCGCTAGCACTGGGGTGTTACTCTCTCACGCTGGCATCTCCGCTTTTAGAGACGCACCACTTTACCAATTGTATCCCCGGGTGGATTTTCTTATTACA
>DNPO01000092.1:0-1141 GCA_003501375.1 Candidatus Sumerlaeota bacterium
CGCAAAGCCGCAAAGAACGCAAAGGAACCCAAAACCCCAAGATAAAAAACGAAATGATGTTTGTTTTTCTTAGAAGTTCTTTGCGCTCTTTGCGGCTTTGCGAGAGATAATCTGTTTGGTTATTTGTCCGCCTTCAATTTCACCGTGATGCCATCAGACGTTACGGTGCGTCTTTTGCCGAAGATCGTAACATCCACCGCATCTCCGCTGATAACTTCGAAAGTAGCGTTCGTCTTGTTCACCGACACCTGAATCCGCGAGCCGCGATAGAACAAGCGGAATTTATACGACTTCCATTTTTTCGGAATCTGCGGCGCAAAAGACAGCGGTTCCATATCCGTGCGCAAACCACCGAATCCGGAGATCACGCCCGCCCACACGCCCGACGACGCGGTTGCGTGCAATCCCTGATCCGTGTTGCGGTTGTAATTATCGAGGTCGAGGCGCGACGCGTATGCGAGGAAACTGTAAGCGTCTTCCAACTTGCCCACCTCCGCCGCCAACACCGAGTGGAGCGCGGGTGACATGGATGATTCGTGGATCGTGCGCGCTTCGTAGAACTCGTAATTGGCGAGTTTTTCCTTCGCCGTGTAATCGTTGCTGAAGAAGTACATCAGGTTTAGCAGGTCGGGCTGTTTGAGCATGTCGTAGCGGAAAATTTTGATGTACGGCCAGTTTTTGTAGATCGGAATCAACGACAGCGGCAGGTGCTCAATATCGATGTGCGGCAGATCAAAGTAGCCGTCGTGCTGCTCGTACAAACCGGTTTTCTTGTCCTTTAGAATGCGCATCTTCGCCGCCATCTTCGCCCATTCCTTCGGCTCGGTTGCATCGAGTTTCGTCTTCTTTACTACGTCCTGATAACGTTTCGGTTCCTTCTTCTGCATCTCTTCCAGCGTTGCCACGGTGTACTCAAACATCTTCTTGCCCAACGTGTTCGTATAACAATTGTTGTTTACAAACATGTGGAACTCATCCGGCCCCATGACACCGTAGAAGCCAAATTCGCCCGTGCGGGGACTCCAACCGCCCCAACTCGCCATGCAGCGCGACATTTGAACGAGCAGTTCGATCCCCTCTTTGTAAAGGAACTCTGTATCACCCGTTAACTTGATGTAGTGCCAGATCGCGTAGAAAATCG
>DNPO01000092.1:1422-1564 GCA_003501375.1 Candidatus Sumerlaeota bacterium
ATTTCCAAGTCGCAGTGCTGCCAGCATGCGGTATCATCCTTACCCGACACGGTACCGAACGGAAAGCGCGCGCCCTTGACGCCAACACGTTGCGCCTCTTCCAGCGCCTCGGGCAGAAAGTGGTAGCGGTACATGAGCAGTT
>DNPO01000092.1:1881-2191 GCA_003501375.1 Candidatus Sumerlaeota bacterium
ACCTCGGTGTCCCAGAAATTCCAGCCGTTGTACACCTCGCCCGCCAGTTTACAAAGCACGTTCTTGCGCTCGTCCTCGCCGTGGTAGTCCATGAAGGCGATGAACATGGCATAGCGCACCCCCTGCTGCATGAGCGGGTCGCCCTCGATTTCCACGTCCATCTTGTCCCACGCGTCCTGCCAGAAAGCGCAGTGTGCCGCACGGGCTTCATCATAGGTAACGTCCGCGAGTTTCTTCGCTGTTTTCCAGCCATTTTCCCAAACGTTGTCGGACTTCGCGCCCTTCTCCCAATGATTCACGGCAATCTTAT
>DNPO01000092.1:2381-6386 GCA_003501375.1 Candidatus Sumerlaeota bacterium
TTCTTCGCGGTCTTCCAGCCGTCTTTCCAAACCTTGTCGGATTTCACGCCCTTCTCCCAATGGTTCACGGTAATCTTGTCGAAACCGGTCGTCTCACCTTTTTTCAACGCGAGTGTAAAAGACACGCCAATGAACTTTTCCTTTGGCTTCTGAATCAGTTTCAATTTGAGCGCCTGTTCGGACTCCAGGCGGAAACTCGAAAACAAGTGCGTGTCCGTGCGGCGGGTACGCGCCTGGATTGCACAGAACTCGCCCTCAACGCCGATCTGTTCCAGCGTCCAAAAATTCAGTTCGTCGTGGCTGGCGTTACTGGTATCCGCCGCGCCTTCCTTGGTGTGATCAAAGCCGCCAGCGATCTCGTAAATGGTGTTGAAGTCGAGACCGGAAACGATATTGATCTTGCCTGAAAAGTTGAGCGGTTCAAACGTGATGCGTTGGCAGCCCATGCGGGTCTGCTGAGCATTGCTGAAACGCTCGAAAACCAGTTTCAATTCCTTGCCCGATGCGGTCGTCCAAACGAACTCGCGACGCAACGTGGCCGTGCGCATATCGGTAACGCGCTTGAAGTCGGAGAACTTCACCTTGGCCAAATCGAGTTCTTCGCCATCCAGCGCGATGCGCGTGTAGAACCAATCCACCGCGTTTGGCATCGCGCCGCCCTGCAAAACGAAGCCGTTAAAGACGGTGGGATATTTGTAATCAATATAATCGTAAAGTTGATTAAAGTAACTCCCGACCAGATGATCGCCGGAATAGCCCTCGTCAAAGTAGCCGCGCACGCACATGTACTCGTTAGCCATCGCGAAAATGGACTCCGAAATTCGCGCACGTTTGGGGTCGAATCCTGTCTCGATAATCTGCCAGGGATCAATTGCATAGTACCGCTCAGGAGTCTTTGTGATATGCAGCATTTTTGCGCCTCGCCACTTTTTTGGTATTTAATGGAAAATACAAAACAGCCCATTGTTATGCAGGATATAACTTTAACGGAAAATATCCGAGCAAGCACATCCTCATCTCAATAGATAAGCACAATTTAGCACGAAAAATAAAGAAAAAAGTGTAGGAGGGATCATTCACGGGATAAAACAAATCCCCTTCTGGCTTTATTACCGGAGTAAAAAGCCAAAAGGGGAAGGTAGACAAACGCTGTTTTACTGTTTTTATGCTGCTTTGATACGAGCAAGCGCTGCACGTTTGGCGGCGATACGGCGCACAACTTCGTCCGCCATAACGCCGATCAGAATCACAATACCGATGACCGCGAATTCCAACTGGGTCGGGATACCGAGAATGTTGATCGAGTTGTACAGCACGCGCAAAAGAGCGGAACCGATGACTACGCCGAGGATGGAACCTTCACCACCCTTGAGTGAGCAACCGCCAAGCACCGCGCCTGCAATAGCGTACATTTCGTAGCCGAGACCGAAGCCAGAGGGGTCAGCGGAGTTCACGTTGGCAACGAGGATGATACCGGTCAAACCAGCCAGCAGCCCGGAAAGGGTATAAGCCAGAATGATAATGCGGTCGGTACGAATGCCACTGAATTTTGCCGCTTGTTCATTGCGTCCCAGCGCCAAGAGGTAGCGTCCCCAAATTGTACGATTTAAGAAGAACGCAAAAATAGCCGCGATGATCAGCATCAAAATAAAGACCATCGGAATATCAAAAGAGTGAGGGACGCCCGTGAAGTATTCCAAAAAGTTCTTTTTAAGAAAATTTTTCATCGGCTGGCAGGTGGTACCAAAACCCTGAGTCGCATCCCCTGCGATGTAACGAACAATACCACGATAGAAAAGCCAACCGCACAAGGTTACTACAAACGGTTGCAAGCGGAGCTTGGTGACCAACAGACCGTTGACCAACCCGATAACTGCGGATATCGCCAGCACTGTGGGAATGGCGTAACGCAAGTGCCAACCGTATTTTGTTAACAAAAAGGGCAGCAAGCACCCAATTAAACCAATGACCGAACCGATGGTCATGTCAATACCGCCCGTGATGATAACCAGCGAAACACCGATGGCCATAATGCCATAGATACCTGACCAACGGATCGTGTTTTGGAGATTGTACGCCCCTAAAAACTTGGGGTCCAAGTAGGCGGTGATGGCGCAAATCACCATCAGGATTAAAAAAATACCAAGATTCTTTTTCATGACTTACTCCCTCAAAATGTTACGCGGCCACATGACCGGTAGCGAGGCGCATCACGGCCTCTTCTGATAATTCTTCGCGCTTCAACTCCCCTGCGATACAGCCTTCGTGCATCACCAGCATGCGGTCGGACATGCCCATCACTTCTTCCAAGTCACTGGAAACGAAGAGAATGGCAACGCCGGCTTTTGCCAGTTCATCCATCAACATATAAATTTCGCGTTTGGCGCCCACGTCAATACCGCGCGTGGGTTCGTCCAGCAGCAAGACCCGAGGCTGCAACGCAAGCCACTTGCCAATAACCACTTTTTGCTGATTACCACCGGAAAGCAGTTGTACCACCTGCATATCGTTGGGGGTCTTGATCGACATGCGCGGAATCATTTCGTCGCTGATCTTTTTTTCCGCCACACGATCCAGTACACCCATGTAGTTATTTTTCCACAGCGCTGACAGGCTCATGTTATGCCGTACGGACATCTGCACAACCAAGCCCTGGCCCTTGCGATCCTCGGGTACCAACCCAATGCCCGCACGGATGGCAGAACCAACGGAATTCGGCTCAACCAAGGTTCCCGCTACGCGGACTTCCCCTCCAAAAGTGGAATCCACGCCAAACAAGGCGTTCAACATTTCGGAGCGTCCGGCGCCCACCAAACCAGCCACGCCCACTACCTCGCCCGCGCGGAGTGAGAAGGAAGCGGTGTGTTCGGGATAAAGGCTCGTACGCAGATTCTTTACTTCGAGCACCACCTCGCCCGGAGTAAGTGCGCTATGCGGGAACAGTTGCGAAAGTTCACGCCCGACCATGAGTTTGATCATGGATTCATGGCTGATCTCTTCGCGAGTCAGCGCACCTGCATTGCGTCCGTCGCGCAGCCCCACCACTCGATCTGCAACTTCCTTCACTTCGCTCAATCGGTGGGAAATGTAGACGATGCTGATGCCGCGTCCGCGAAGGTCACGGATAACATCAAAAAGCGCTTCTGTTTCATGTTGCGAAAGACTGGAAGTTGGCTCGTCCATAATGATGATACGTGCATCGGTTGAAATTGCTTTGGCAATTTCAACGAGTTGCTGGTGCCCAATGCTCAGACTGCGCAATGGCGCACGCGGGTCCAGATCAAACCCGGCTCGTTTAAGCAACGCTTCCGCGTCTTTATAAAGTTTGGCGCGATCAATCACACCCAAATGCTGGGGTTCGCGTCCCAAGTACAAGTTCGCCGCGACATCCAGGTTATCCGCCACATTGAGTTCTTGGTGGATAAGAGAAACGCCCAGCGCTTGTGCATCACGGACAGACTTAATGGTAACGGGTTGCCCGTCGATCAGAATCTGACCGGTATCAGTGGTATAAACCCCGGCAAGGATTTTCATCAGCGTGCTTTTGCCTGCGCCGTTTTCGCCAATGAGTGCGAGAACCTCGCCTTTTTCAATGCAAAAGTCGACATCTTGTAACGCGATAACACCGGGGAACTGTTTGCCGATTTTTTGAACTTCAAGAAGAGGAGTAGACATAAGTAATTTTATTTAGGACATTCTGGAGGTGTGGACGCTTGAGTCCCGCAGACCCAGAGGGCCTGCGGGACTTGCGATAGACTTAACAGATAATCATTTGCCGCGCAGTTTTTTCAGATCAGACCAGAATTCTTTCACGTTGTCCTTGTTGATTTTGCGAACGGGGACGTCGATGATTTTGTTCTCAGGAATTTTGGGGTCTTCACCGCGAGCGATTTGGCTCAACACGCGCACTGCTTCGTAACCAAACAGGTAAGGCTGCTGCACGACGGTACCGTAAATCAGGCCGTCTTGCACACCCTGGAGGGTGTCTTCTTCTTCGTCAAAGCA
>DNPO01000044.1 GCA_003501375.1 Candidatus Sumerlaeota bacterium
TGTGCTTGAATTTTTGATTTGGGGGCCGGAGCGCATGCTCTGAGCCTTTCGTCCTGTCCTGCGCTACCGCGCGGGTTGGGAACATTTCGCATCAAGCAGGTTCAAGGAGAAGCGCCGTGCCAGCATTAGTGATTGTCGGCTCCCAGTGGGGAGACGAGGGGAAAGGGAAAATCGTCGATATTCTGTCGGCGCAATCCGACGCGGTCGCCCGCTACCAGGGCGGGAGTAACGCGGGACATACGGTGATCGTGGGCGATAAAAAATACGTCCTGCACCTCATTCCCTCCGGCATTCTGCACGAAGGTCGCATGTGCCTGATCGGCAACGGCGTGGTGGTGGATCCGCAGTCCCTGACCGAAGAAATCAACATGCTGACATCAATGGGTTTCAACGATGTCTATAGCCGTCTGAAAATTTCCGACTGCGCGCACTTGGTGCTGCCGTATCAGAAACTGATGGACGTGGCGCAGGAAAAACAGCGCGGTGCAGGCAAGATCGGTACGACCGGACGCGGCATTGGGTGTACGTACGGCGACAAGACGACCCGTTGCGGCATGCGCGCGGGCGACCTGCGCAGCGAGAAAAAAATTCGGGCAAAAGTCGAAACTTTGGCGCGGTATTATGCCCCTCTGTTCGAAAAAGTTTATGATGTGCCCGTGCCCAATACCGAGGACGTGGTGCGCGAATTGTTGGGATATGCCAAGACGTTGGTTCCGTTGCTGGTGGACGGCCCGCTCTGGATTAATAACTTGATCAAAGCCGGCAAGAAGGTGCTGATCGAAGGCGCGCAGGGCATCCTGCTGGACATCGATCACGGAACCTATCCCTTTGTTACATCCTCCAACCCGACCCCGGGTGGAGCATGCACTGGTCTGGGCCTCAGTCCCCAGAGCATCACGCGCGTGGCGGGTGTGGTGAAGGCTTACACGACCCGCGTGGGCGAAGGCCCGATGCCGACAGAGTTCGACGAAAAATTTGGCGCACTGATCCGTACCGAAGGTGGCGAGTTCGGCGCAACCACGGGTCGTCCGCGTCGTTGCGGTTGGTTCGATGCGCCAGTGGTGCGTCGTGCGGCGATGGTGTCTGGCTTGAATGAAATTCTGCTGACCAAACTCGATGTGCTCGACAAACTGGAAACCATTCAGTTGGGCGTGCGCTATCGCGTCAACGGGCAGGAGACGGATATTTTCCCGTCGACGCTGGACGAGGACGATTCGCTTGAGGTGATCTACGAGGAAGTGCCTGGCTGGCAAACCTCGACCTGCAATTGCAAGACTTACGATGAGTTGCCGGAAAATGCGAAGAAGTATATCGCAAAAATCGAAGAACTGATTGGTTTGCCGATAGCGGTGGTGTCGGTGAACCCCGACCGCGATGGTACCATCTTTCGCAAGGAAGATTTCTTCGCGTAAGCGCTGGGCTGTAGTCTCTGTCCCTTTTGCCCTTGCGGTCCTTTATGTCCTTGTAAAAAGGACGTAAAGGACCGCAAGGGCAAAAGGGACAAACAACATAAAGAATAAGGACCCGGTAGCGCGCCATGCTCCTTTTTCGCCCGATCCACGCTCTTTTCTATTCGCTCTTTCTAAAATCCGGGCAGGTTGTCGCGCTATTTTTCCAGACGCTGGCAGAACTCGGTTCCCTCTCCCGGCACTGGGCTTCCACTTTTAAATTCATGTTGCAGTTCGGCTTGTACACGTTGCCGCTCGCCACGCTCATCGGTTTTTTCGTGGGCATGGTGACCGCGCTGCAAACCGGTATGGAACTTAAAAAACTCGGTCTCACTGATCTCATGGTCGGCCCACTCGTGGGCATTTCGCTCATGCGCGAAATGGGCCCGGTCATCACGGCGGTCATCGTAACTGGTCGCGTTGGAGCGGCCATGACAGCGGAAATCGGTACGATGGTCGTAACCGAAGAAGTGGATGTGTTGCGTTCGCTTGGCATTCACCCGGTTGGGTTTCTCGTGGTACCACGTTTCTTTGCTGCGATGCTGATGGTGCCCGCGCTCACGGTTTACTCGATCCTGGCGGGCATTTGGGGTGGCGCGATGGTGGCGACCAATTACCTCAATGTCTCGTCGGCGATTTACTATGACAAACTTTTCAGCGCGATTAAGCGGATCGATATTGAAAGCGGCATGTGCAAAACGTTTGTGTTCGCTGCAATAATTTCCATCGTGTGTTGTTATTGCGGACTCAGCACCACGCGCGGAGCGGAAGGGGTGGGACGTTCCACCATGTCCGCTGTGGTGATCTCGCTCAGTTCGATTTTAATTGCAGATTACTTCATGACGCGGTTTGTCGGGATTGGGTAAAACCCCTGTTCTCTCGCAAAGCCGCGAAGAGCGCAAAGAACGGCAAAAAAATAGACAGGATTTACAAGATGAACAAGATTTAAAAAACACCTTTCTAAAATCTTGTTCATCTTGTAAATCTTGTCTGAAATTCTTATCTTGTCTTTGCTGTTCTTCGCGCTCTTCGCGGCTTTGCGAGAGTTCGTTTTTTTGTTAAGGCTCAAACCATGCACATCCAAGTCCAGAACCTCTGCAAAACCTTCGGCGCGAATCGCGTGTTGGACGGCGTTACGCTCGATTTTGCGCCGGGCAAGATTACGGTTGTGCTGGGAGGGTCGGGCACAGGCAAGAGCGTGCTACTGAAACATCTCGTGGGGATTTTGCAGCCGGATTCTGGCACGGTACTGGTGGATGGGAGGGACATTTCCCAACTGAAAGAACGCGAGTTGTTACCGATTCGTATGCGCATTGGGCTCCTCTTCCAGGGCGGCGCGTTACTCAACAGTTTGAATGTCGAACAGAACGTCGGGCTGGGTTTGCGTGAGCATGGGCTGTATCCTGAAAAAGAAGTTCGCCGCATCGTGCAGGAAAAATTGACCCTGATGGGCCTCAGCGACAAGGGGCGCGAAATGCCCGCCAACCTCAGCGGCGGCATGCGCAAACGCGTGGCGCTTGCGCGAACGCTGACGATGAATCCCGAAGCGATTTTGTATGACGAACCTACCGCCGGGCTGGACCCGCCGCGTTCGGGTCGCGTGGATGCGCTCATTCGTGAGATGAGCGAGAAGACGAAGGTAACATCTGTGTTGGTAACGCACGATATGGTGAGCGCGTTTGGTCTCGCAGATTACATCTATTTTTTGTATCGTGGCAAAGTGATTGAAGCCGGAACTCCTGACGAGTTCCGCCAAACGAAGAACGAGATTGTACAACGGTTTATCAACCGTGACCCGGCGGGGTGAAAAGAATTTTTAAGGAGTCTCCCATGCACCGCACTACCAATACCGTTGTTGCCGTCGGCATCTTTTTCGTCGTGGCCGTGCTGGGCCTTTTTTACCTGTCGATTCGCACCTCCGGCCCCAGTGCGCGCGACCGTTACCCACTCTATATGGAAGTCGAGGACGCCAAGGGACTCGACCGCGGCGCGGAGGTTGCGCGAGCGGGCGTGCTCATTGGCAACGTGGATAAACTCTCGCTCGTGCCCGATCAGAACAAGGTACGCATCGACCTGCTCATCAATAAAAATGCGCAGGTGCGCAGCGACGCTTCCGCCGCGATCCAAGTCAAGAGTCTGTTGGGCACGTATTATGTGCATATTTCGCATGGTAAAACCGGCGCAGCGTTGTCGCCAGGTCAAGCCGTGCCCGCCGAGGACGTTATGGATGTCAATGGCGCGATTCAAGCGGTGGGCAAACTGGGCGGTGAAGCGGGTGGCGTGCTCAGCAAATTGGACAAAAACCAGGACGAGTTTTTCAAACGCATGAATGATGCGGCTGGCAAAGTCAATGAGATGCTGGACGAGAATCGCGATAATCTCAAAAAAATTACTGATGTGTTTGCCAGCCAAGCGCCCAATATTGAGAAATCCCTGAAAGCCATTGCCGAGGCCTCGGACGCATTAAAAAGTACGTCGAGCACATTGGGACGCTTGATTTACACCGACGATCTGTACAAGACCGCGCAATCCGCCACGACCAATTTGCGCGACATCAGCGGTCAGGTGCGCAGTGGCAAGGGTACGGTGGGCAAGTTGATTTACGACGACAAACTCTCCAGCCAAACCACAGCGTTATTCGCCACCGCCACCGACGCAGCGAGCAGTATGAAAATATTCGCAGATGAAGCGGTGCATGCTGCCAACTCTCTGGACAAGGTTGGTAACAACCTGGTCGAGATCACCGACAAGGTAAACAAGGGCCAGGGAACTGTCGGCAAATTAATCAACGACGATGCGCTGTACGACGAAATCCGCGCGGCTGTTGGCCAGGTGCGCAAGACGTTCGAAGAAGGCGAGGAGCAAAGCGTGCTCCGCACGTTTATGGGTGTTTTCTTTGGTTCCATGATGTAGTAAAAAGCAGGCAATAGGCACGAGGCATTAGGCAATAGGGGAGTAGAAAAATGGGCATCAGTTCTTTTCGGGATTTGCTGGTTTGGCAAAAAGCAATGGCGTTAGTTACAGACATTTATTGCTTGACGCGAAACTTTCCGAAAGAAGAATTATATGGATTAACCTCTCAAATTCGCCGGGCAATGGTATCTGTTCCCAGCAACATCGCAGAAGGGTATGGACGAAATTCTACTTCGGATTACGTCCGATTCCTGCGCATTTCGATCGGTTCGCTCTATGAACTGCAAACACAGATGGAAATCGCTTTCAATTTGCAGTATTGCAATTCAGAGGTTTTCACTGTGCTGCTGGCCCAGTCGAATGAAATTTCCAGAATGCTTACCGCAATGGTCACAAAAATAGAAAACGGTAGATAGTTTGGCGTCACATTTTATGAAAGCGAGGTTTTGTATTGAGCAAAGCGTAATAGCATATGCATGAAACTTTGTTACGGATTTTTTGCCTATTGCCTATTGCCTAATGCCTAATGCCTACTCCCTATGTACCTTCACGCAGAAAAATCCACCCTCAAAGGTTCCGTGGCAATTCCCGGTTCCAAATCACATACGATCCGCGCGTTAGTGCTGGCCGCGTTGGCACATGGCTCGTCCAAAATTCTCAGCCCGCTCGAAAGTCTTGACACCCGCGCGGGCGTTGAAGCCTGTCGCGCATTCGGTGCTAAAATCGACACATCTGATCCCAACTGTTGGTTGGTGGATGGCGTCAATGGACAGCCGCAGGCTCCAAATGATGTTATCAACGTTGGCAACTCCGGCACCACGCTCTATATCATCATGAGCACTGCCGCGCTGGTGCGCGAGGGCTGGACGGTTATCACAGGCGACGCGCAAATCCGCCGCCGTCCCTGCGACAAACTTATCCACGCCCTGCACTCGCTTGGCGCGGAAATCGTTTCCACACGCGGCAACTGCCTGTGCCCGCTGGTCATTCGCGGCCCCTGGCGCGGGGGGTGTGCCAGCATCGAAGCCATTACCTCGCAATGGGTGTCGTCGATTTTGCTAAACGCACCGTTGGCCAGCGGCGAGACAATTCTCAACGTGCCGCTGCTGAATGAAGCGCCCTATGTGCAAATGACACTCGACTGGCTGAAGCGACTGAATGTGCAGGTGGATCACAATGCGGACATGAGCGAGTTCCGCATTCCCGGCGGACAGGCATGGTGCGGATTTGAGCGCCCCGTCGCAGCGGACTTTTCGTCCGCCACCTTCTTCCTGGTTGCGGGTGCCGCGTTGGATGCCGA
>DNPO01000483.1:0-275 GCA_003501375.1 Candidatus Sumerlaeota bacterium
TTTTTTTTCGAAAGGGTTTTCCCAATGTTTTATGGGCGTGTTTATAGGGGGGGCTATAAGTTTAGAGGAGGGAAAGATTGTGGCGGTGGAAAAATGAAAACGGCAAGGGAACAAATCTATTCGGAACGGATTTCAAAAACAGAAGTCCATATTGTTCAATTTGTGCTCAAAAACGCAAAAAAGCGACGGAATATTAATTCCGTCGCTTCTTATCTGGTACCTGCTTAAAGTTTCGATTTTACTGCGTTTTAGATGGTGCCCAGGGGCGGAATCGA
>DNPO01000483.1:532-7027 GCA_003501375.1 Candidatus Sumerlaeota bacterium
GACACGAGGATTTTCAGTCCTCTGCTCTACCGACTGAGCTACCTGGGCACATCAACCAACGCATTCGGGCTTTGCGCTTAAACACTTGCACCACCCCCGCACACGGGATGATTTTTGTACTCTTTTGGCCAACAAGTGTCAAGATATTTTTCATCAAGATGGCAAAAATGTCGGGATTTCGTATAAAACAGCCTGTTTTTACATGGGCTGACGTTTGTTTTTTCGTGAGATGCCCGCAGAAAATGGCAACGAATACTGTAAACCGTTTCACAACCTATTTAGTACGATCATGATACATGCGACATGAAAAAAAGCCCGATAAACCAACAATTTCCTCTCGCCCCACCAGACGGCGATCATTTCCGAACCAAGCGAACAAGCGCTCGATCTTCCAACGCCGTTTGTAATGCCACAACTTGCGCCCGTCTTGCAGCGGCGGATTAAAAAAACACCTGCAAAACGATGGGTTGCACCCGAATAAAGGGGATTCTATTCTTTCTTTTAATTTTTAGCACATTTTTGTTGCCAGTTCGTGTGTGATTGGTTATGACTTAGAGGTTCTATTTACGCGCAGGAATTTCAAGAGCGCGGGTTGTTAAGACTCAGAGAAAGGAATGCAAAGGAAACGTTATGGGAAGCGTAATCAAAAAACGTAAAAAGAAAATCCGGAAGCATAAGTTGAAAAAACTCCGTAAAAAGATGCGGCATCGTAAATAGGTTCCTTTCTGGGAATCGGTTTGGAAGCGGGTCGCGTTGGGTGTTTGTGCCCGACGCGATCCGTTTTTCCCCCTCGAAAATCCCGAAGCGTGTTTTTGCGAAGATTTTACAAGGCGGCGACTGCGTACTTGTCGCCGATGTGTGCAAACACATCGGCGTTTGGGCGTCTCGCCGTCTTTGCCTTTTTAATCGGAGGATGGATCATGCGCTTAAGAGTTTTGCTCCAACTATTGCTGCTTGCCGGAATGTTTTTGTGCGAAACGGCATGCCTCAGTTCCAGTTACCTTTTTCAAAGCGAACCGCGCGGAAAAGATTTGACGCTGGAAACACTGGTTGACGCGAAAAGCCCCTGGACACGCGACAAGGTTTTGTTGCTGCCGTTAGAAGGCGCTTTGGATAGTGGTCCGCGCACCTCGGGATTTTTTGCACACTCCAGCGTTCTCGTGAGAACAAAAGAAGTGCTCGACCGCGCAGCAAAAGACCCGTCCATCAAGGTAGTGTTACTCCGCATCAACTCGCCCGGCGGCACGGTTACCGCGAGTGATTTGCTGCACGAAGAGCTGATCAAATTCAAGAAAAAAACGGGCAAAAAAATTGTAGTGATCACCATGGATATGGCCGCTTCGGGCGGTTATTATGCCGCGATGGCTGCCGATGTGATTTATGCGCACCCGACATCGGTGGTGGGTTCCATTGGTGTTATTGCGTTCTTCCCCAACATTCATAAACTGGGCGAGAAGATTGGTGTGGACTTGCGCGTCGTCAAGACGGGCGCACACAAAGACATTGGTTCTTTCTGGCGCGACTTTACACCTGAAGACCAGCAAATTTTGCAGGGCATTATCGATTCCATGCAGCAGCGCTTCCTCAGCGTAGTGCATGAAGGTCGTCCCAATATGACGACGGAAACGTTGCAGGCGGTTTCTGATGGACGCGTCTTCACCGCTGCGCAAGCGAAACAACTCGGGTTGGTTGATGAAGTCGGGTATTTGGACGATGCGTTTGAGGCTTGCAAGGGCATTGCATTTTTGAAGGATGCCTCGCTGGTGTCATATCGCGGCCCGGCGCAGTACAAAGGGAATTATTACGCCACCGCACCTGACGTGTTAAGCGACGACAAGCAGCCGCAAGGGGCTGCAAGCACCGAAATCAATTTATTCCGTCTGGATGGTAGCGCGGTGTTTGGGGCGCAAAATCCCGCGATGGCACCCTTCTTTTACCTCTGGACACCGTAAGCGGTTTGTTGTAAAAACATTGCGCATGCGAGCGTGGCGGAATTGGCAGACGCGCAGGACTTAGGATCCTGTGTCGAAAGATGTGAGGGTTCGACCCCCTCCGCTCGCACCAAATTGAAAATCCCGCCCGGATAGCCCGGGCGGGATTTTGTTTTGAGAGTATTTTCAAAGGGTAAAACCTTGCGGCGATAGCGGCGCATCTCAATGTGCTGACGCAGAACCATCGGAGGTCTTTTTGTGTGGATGGGGGTACCGATTTGCGTGTTCCTGGCTGCGCCTCCTGGGGTAACACCCCCTGATGGGGGAATTCGAGGGATACCCGTTTTTTTTCGCCATCGCGGAAAGTATTTGACGTGGTATAAGCCTTTGGTTTAATGTGGTTTAGCATCGTTGGATGTTTCCGCCCCCAGGGCGTGTGTACATCTTTCTAATCCAAACGCACAGGGAAAAACACCTCATGATGAAGATTCAGCACCCCAAGCCGGAAGAAATCCTGATCACATTCGATACCAATCCCGATTCGAGCGATGCCACTGCTTGGACAGATGAAATCCGTTCCGCCCTGAGTGGGGAGGAAAAGTCCGCCACGGTAGATTTGAAGGCTCTGCCCTTTCTTTCTTCTCTGGGGGTCAATGTGATTGTTGCGTTGCACAACATGATAAAAAAACAGGATGGACGCGTGACCGTGCTGGTACCCAACGCCAAAATGTCCCATGTGTTTGACTTGTTCCAGTTGCGTCAACTTATGGATATTCAGATGATTCAACCTTCTTAAATAAAGTAATTGCGGGAGACGGCCATGATTAAAGCAGACATTATGCAGGAAATCGCCAAACGCCTAGATATGAAGTCCAAAGACGCCCTCACGGTGGTGGACGGCATTGTCGAAAGCATGAAGGACGTGCTGCAGGAACATCGACGGATTGAAATCCGTGACTTTGGCGTTTTCCAGGTAAAAACCCGCAAGGCGCGTATCGGGCGCAACCCGCGGAACCGAGTGGAATACCCCATTCCCGAACGCAATGTGTTGACCTTCCGTCTGGGCAAAGAGTTGAAAAAAGCCTTGGAAAATGCGCCTGCCACCACGGGTAATCCTGAAGATGACGAAGCGGCGCAGTAATTTCCAAACCGCGAAATAAGGACAAAAGCAAAATTAGTACTTTGGAGTGCGGTGGTATGACACCGCTTTGTCGTTGCACGACATGTCGTGCGCAGTTGATTGGTGTTGATTGGGTTGTTTCCCCCAAACAAAACGGTTGGGGGGCAAAAGAAAAACAGCGCGACATGTCGCGCAACGGCAAATCGGCATCATGCTGTCGCGCTCCAAAGAAAAGCGCTGAAACCAACCAAGTTTTTGTGATTCCTGTTTTTGATGTTTTGCTCCCCCTGTGAAAAATATTTTTTTTATTGTAATGCTAAAGGGCGCACAAGCCGAAAAGACAAAGTGTGAAGAAGAAGCACACTGTTTTCCGTTTGGTTCTTGTCTTGTTCAAATCCTCAGTGCGACCTTCCGGGTAGGATTTTGTCCTTATGAAATCAGGTCAACTCCCTAATCCATCCGATCCGTGGCTGACACGTCTACCCGATCCCATTCCCGATATTTTATCCAGCAGCGTGCGAGTCTGTTTTTCCATTGGCATCGTTCTGGGCATTGTTGCTCTTCTCCTCAGGTTCATTTACTCCGAATTCTATGTTTTCCCGCGGGGCTGGTTTTTCCTGGTTATCATTCTGGGCATTACCGGCCCTATTGTCGTGTCCATGTATTGCCGTGCTCTCCGGCAGCAGGCTCCTGTCCTTTCTGCCTTCGATCTGATCACCACCACGCTGTGGCGCATGGTGCAACTGCTTGCGCTCACCTCCACGCTGCTGGCGCTTCTGGAAACGCTTCCCAAACTTCGGGGGGGGCTTAGTTTGGCCACCTTGCTCGGGTTTTTAGTTAGCATGTGGAGTCGCGTCGCGAGCGTTCCTGATTCTCTGGGCACTACGTCTGTGGGATTGCAGCATATTGCCGCCTGCATCCCGCTTATTTTCCCGTGGCGCGATACGATTCGCGCTGCGACCAAAGCCTTCCATTTTACTTGTGAACTGGCCCCGCTAAAAGAACGACGGATTCAACGCTGCATCACCCTGGCGCGTATTTATCAGTCGCAGGGGCAGCACAACAAGGCGTTTGCAACGCTGAAACCCGCCAGCGAAATGCTGGCGAGTTTGTTGCCGGGCACCACCTTCAAGGGATTGCTTTACCACCGCCGTTTGCTGAGGGAAAAGATCGCTGAATTGCAGGGACGGCCCATCTCGGATGATTTCAAACGTGATCCGTTTGGCGACGGTTCTGCGCCTCGCCCGGTAGGCATCCAGAAAATAACATCGGCGGACGATTTTACCCCCCAGGCGTTTCATTACCAACCCGCCGCGCAGCAGGTGCAACCCGCGGTGCAAATGGCATCCGCTCCGCCGCAGCAGCAGCAGTCTGACCAGCATGGCGCCGGGCAATATCGCGATTTTGTCGACTCGCTGCGCGAACGTTCCGAAATCGATTGGAAGGACATCGCGGGATTGGATGAGGTCGTGGGCGAAATCAAGGCCGCCTTTGCCATGTCGTTGGCCAGCGCTCCGCGTGGAGTCACGTTCGATCCCCCGCGCCGCATTTTGCTGTACGGCCCTCCCGGTACGGGTAAGACGCTCCTCTCCGCCGCTGTCAGCAATAGCGTGGACGCCGCTTTTTACAACATCAAGGTGAGCGACATCCTGTCCAAGTTCTTTGGTGAATCGACCCGGCTGCTCAGCGCCATGTTTGAAATTGCCGGCGAAAACACGCCCTGCGTGCTCTTTTTCGACGAAATTGAATCCGTTTGCACCAACCGCGATGCGGGCGGGATGGATGGAGAAGAGCGGCGTATGATTTCTGCGCTGTTGGCGGAATTGGACGGTCTTAAGTCCAAGGGCAAATCCAAAGCGTTGTTCACCATTGCGGCGACTAATGTGCCGTGGAGCCTTGACCCGGCTATTTTGAGCCGTTTTGAAAAGCAGTTTATGGTGACGTTGCCCGATGATGTGGCGCGCAAACGCATGATTGCCATCCATGTGGAAAAACAGGGTTTTACCACCAAGGTTGCGCTGGATGAACTCGCGCACTTCACACGCGGCTATTCCGGTCGCGAAATCCGCAACCTGTGCCAGGAAGCCATCCGCCTGATGATGCTGGAAGCCAACCCCAACATGCTGGAACTGGCGAGCCAGGGTGCAGATGTTATCAAGCGTTATCAAATGCAGGTGCTGCCCATCCGGTCGAAGCATTGGACGCCCGCATTCAAAAAAGTTCGTCCGCAAACTTCGCGGGAATCGCTGGAGCGTTACGAACAATGGCGTAAAAAACTTTCGGATTAGTTTGTGTTTTGAGTTTGAAGTCGCCAGAAACAAAAGGGGATTACTCATGCCAGAAAATAACACGGAACCAACGCCCGGCGGTCATGCACAATACCGTCGGCGCATTTGGGTGGTGGATAAAAAAACACAGGGGAAATACATTCTCCAACTGTTCGTTGCGGTAGCCATTGGCTTGTTCTGTGTGGCACTTACCATGACGTACTTGAAGACGCATTACGCAACGGAAGAGCTGTTCATTGTGGCAGTGCCCCGTCTTACTATTGGACTCATGTTGGGATTTGCACTGATCGTCGTTCCGTTGGTGGGCCTGCTGGCTTCGCACCGCATTGCCGGACCGATGTATCGCGTGCGGGAGTCGATGAAACGCATCATTGCCGGGGATTACCATTTCCGCATCCATTTGCGCAAACACGATTATTTCAAAGAGACCGCGAATATTTTTAACGACATGTTGGAAACGTTGGAATCGCGCGATACGGCGGAGACGCAACGGCGGGAACAGGCCGTGCTGGATTTGGAGCAAGTAACCGCTCTATTGACGAATTCTCTGGATGAATCGGGCCTGCCGGACGCATTGCGTTTGATCGAGGAAACCGTTGAGAACCTGAAAAAATAACAATATGGATGCACTGACAAACCGCTCTGCTTTGTGCAGTCCGTTGCTCTGCGGTGCAACCCACCATTTTGCAGGTATTTTTTAAGCCACCGCTTTCTCCCCCAATCTTTCTCTCACTCGCCGTTGAAAATGGAAAGACGTAAAGCCAGTATCTTGGGAATATTGGCGCGTCGCTCAACGCGTAAAGTTTCGAGTTCTGTCAGTAAGGTATCCATGCGGTTGGTGCGTAACCAGTTTTTCCATTGGAAGAAATGCCTGCTCCAATGATCGGGAAAAAGCCGCTTTGTCAGCGGCGATTTCGGTTAGGCCTTCGGTGGTGAGGATAGCATTTTCCAATTTGGCCAGGAATTTTTGAATTTTTCTGGAATTGGAATAACTGACAAATGTCAAGGTAACAAAAACTTGGGTAGTTTTTTGGGGGTGAATATTTATGTCTAATTTTCAAAACGCCGGGTTGTACCCGACAGCCTCCCCGTATTACCTTGGCATTTCCCCCCAGTTGTGGGATAGTAAAACATTGCCCTTTTGGGAAAAGACCCC
>DNPO01000375.1 GCA_003501375.1 Candidatus Sumerlaeota bacterium
CGCAATTTACCGGGGCGCTGGGTGGCGCGCTGATGGCGTAACGGCAATAAACCTTTCACCACGAAGTCACGAAAAACACGAAGGGGAACACCATCAGACAGACATGTCGGATGGTGTATTTTTTTTACGGAGAACCGGTGAGGGAAACGCATTTCTGGATTGATAAAGGGCTGCCAACATGCGAGGATTGCACAATCCGTTTAGGCGGAATATTTTTATTCCGATCCATTACTCCTATCACAAGGGAGAACAGCGAAATGCAAAAGATACTGAGACGAATGTTTTTTACGTTGGTCGTTCTTTGGCTCGCATCCTCCTGCTTTGCGATGGTTACTATTTCCGACAAGGGAACCTGGCCCGACACCTGGCCTCAGGAATTGGAACGCTACCGCGATCAGGCAAAATCATTTGGTATCGGAACGGGTAGCCAGGAAGATATGCACCAGATAGCATTCCAAAGTAGTAAGGATTTTGAGCAGGCCTGGCCGTACATCCTGAAATTAAAAAGCAAGGGTGCGCCTATTACTTTGGAACTCACGTCTGCGACCTATGCGTATGGTGTTGCGCCGATCACGGCGGGTGTTCGAATATTTTGTCCGGCGCGGATTACTCCATCGGGAATACCACCTTGGGTAAACGATATTCAGCAGACATCCGAGACCTTGCCTGAGTATGTCATGCAGAAAAACAACCAATGGGTTCCTTGGGATGGTACATGGGAAAAAGGATTTCGCTACCGGGCACGTACGGAGATTGAACTTGTCGTGGACGGAGAAATCGTGAATCTCAATCGAATTTCACTGCCGCCCGACACGCCGATCATTGATAATCGATTTAACGGAAAATCTCGCAGAGTCGAACGCCTTGCGTCGGATAAAGGGAGCGGTTCACCGACTTCTCTTCTTGTGAATGAGGCATCGAAAATGCAAGCGGCTTACATGACGACGGGCCGTTTCCCGGGAACTTCCAAGTCGAGCGACGAAATTATCCCGGAGAGATACTGGCCCGATAGTATTCACGCCCTGAAACCCATTCGGGTCTACATGCACCTCTCGAATATTGTGGTGGTTCAGCGTGAGGGGAATGGAGTTGAAGAGGGAAAGTATATTCCCTTGCTGATTTCGTCGTCTTTGCCTGGCCCGGGAAGTGACGGGTTTACGCTTACCCAATCCGAAGTGGGGGATGGCAGTATGGATTTTAAGAGGGCGCTGAAAGAAGTTTCAAAATAGTTACCCATCACATAAACAGGAGTACAAGGATGAAAAACAACAAACGATTTATTGGTGAAATTTTCAGAGTCTTGCCAGTCCTTGTGGCTTTCTGGATAGTCAGCATTGTATCGGTAAATGCCGAAGAGAAAAAGCCCGTTCCTTTTGATGAGTTTTATAAGGCGCTTTCTCAGGCGGAGCAGGATTATCAAACCAAACTGGGTGGGTTTTTCGTGAAGTTCTCGCTCAGTCGGTATGATCTGGTTGACCATGAGGGAACGAAGCGATTGGAAAAAGTTACGACGATGCCCGGAAGCGCGATTGCCGATAAAGAGCGCTATATGGAATGGCTCGAAAATATGCCGGCGATCAATATTGGCTTAAAGGGAGAAAGAACGACCTCTTACAACCATAATGAAGCGTATGCGTTTTATGATAAGCAACAGCGTGATCTGTCCGCCAATAAAAAGTCCAATGGCGAAATGAATTACCAGGGAGGCGTCTCCGGGATTAGCAAAAAATACATGCGGATGCATAGTATTTTTCAGTTTTTGAATCCGGGCGGCGAAGACTCCTTTGCCGAGTTTTTGATGAAAAAGCGAGATGCGGTTTCGATTGAAGAAAATGCTTCCATCAGTACCGTGACGTTGTCGCTGGGTGAAAGAGGGGTAGTGGTTTATACGCTTGACCGGAAGAAAAATTTCCATGTTACAAGCACTCGGATGTGTTCCCAGCAGGACAAGGAAAATTGCATGCAGGAAGGGCGCTATACTTATCGTGAGGTGAAACCGGGTCTTTGGTTTGTGCAGTCGGGGGAATTTGTGTGGTATGGGCAAAACAAGCAAGTTAGGGAAAGACTGGTGTTGGAACCGATAGCGGCTGCTAAACTGGAAGTTGGGAAAACATATGACGACGCTGCCTTCCGTTTGGAATTCCCTGTTGGCGCCTTTGTTTTGGATCATACAAATGGCAAGTCTTATAAGGTGACGGACAAGGGCAATGTGGAGCAAAGCGTTCGGGCGACTTTGGATACACCTGCAAAGCAGTAGATGCTCCACGTTTTTGGAAAAAGGAATCTCACAATCATGTCCATTTCATTTTGCAAGAGACTATCCATTTTACTTTTACTTCCCAGCCTACTCTTCGTTGGATGCGGAAAAAGTGCGCCCGATAAAAAGCAGACCTCAAAGGCCGATGTGGAAACATCGCAAACAAAACCCGTTGCGGTTGCTGCGGTGGGCGATTTGGAGGGGGTGTATGTTTTTAACCGCTGGAACAATACGTCAATCGCCTGGTTTCATGTCGTGCCCGATGGCAAGGGGGGGTGGCAAACGGCAGAATTGAGCGATACTCACATTACAACAGGCGAAATACGGACACACAAAAATCTTTTCTTATGGGGAGTGCGGGCGGCCGCAGGAAATAATACGAAGGACAAATCCCCGATGTCCATTTTGGGATGGCAACCGTCCGCCGCGTATCCGGGGACTTGGGACATGCTCGGCTTTTCTGATGAGGAAACAAATACCGACTGGCCAAAGGATTTATCCATTTATGAAAAAAATACGCTGGAACTGCCAACAACCTTGTTGCAATTTAAGGACAATCGACTTGTTCAGTTTTTGCTGAACGCCAATCCCAAGCCTGGGAGCGAGATTGAAGCAACGATAGCAGAAAACTTGGTAACGACGGCACGGGCAATGGTGGCGGAACACGAGGATGAACCGCAATATCGGGTGTTGTTGCTGCATGCGTTGACGCAGGGAAAACGCTGGCCGGAATTGCGCGCGGAACTGGATGCGCAAAAAACGCTATACGAAAACAACCGGAGTTTGACGCATGCTTATCGGGTAGCGCAATTGCGTTGGGAATCGGCGCAACCAACTGAGGCAGGACGCAATGCCGCTATTTTTCTGGCGGGGGTGCTCAAGAAGGACTTTGCCGGGCAAATGGCCGCCATGCCGGAGTTTCAAAAATACGACCAGTACCGAAGTGTTGCGGCTAATGCAGCCCCCGTAATGGAGGAGTTTTTAAAAATTCAGGTTTTAGCGAAAACAACGGGGATGACATCAATTCTCTTACTGGTGAGCGGAGATCAGAAAGCTGCGCTGGAAGTGGCGGCGGGAAATTACGCGCTGGGGCAGTGCATGAGTCAGGGCATTGGTGGTAACATTGAGAGTCTGATTGGAATTGCACTACGCGCGATTGCTGCGCACTCTTTAAAAATCATTGCGCTGAATGCAGGCGAATCAGTGGAAGATATGGACGCCATTCGGGAAAAGGTGGAGGCCTTAAATAAACGCGAATTTCCCTATTCCTCCAAATCAGGTTCTTACTACGAGCCGCAGGGGGTGTATCCCGAGTTGGCAGGGAAGAGCCGATTCTTCAATTCCGAAATAGATAAGGAATTGGAGGTTCGGCATTTAGTAGCGAATGCGCAGTTTCAGTTGGTGCGCATGGGGGCGGTCATGCGACGCACGCAACTGGCCAACGGGGGTGCGTTGCCGGATACTACGGATGCGTTAAAGCCGTTGTTTCCCGGGGGATTGCCTAACGATCCCTTCACGTCGAATTCGTTGCTATTGCGCCCGATTGATGACGGAATGGTTTGTTATAGCGTGGGGCCGGACAAGGCCGATGGCAAGGCATTGGCGGAATACGATTCAACCAATGGCTCGACCAGCGCGGGCGATGTGATTGCCCGGATTCCGCGCGTGCGCGAGTTCCCGTTTCCGTCCAAGGGCATCAAGGCTTCCACGCGAGCGGAGTTTTTGCAGCAAATGCCCAATGGATTGCCACGCGATTTCTTTGCGGATAAACGCGCTCGCCAATTGACCATCACCGATACCACACCGGTGTTTGTGTATAGTTTTGGGCCGGATTGCGATGAGAGTGCGCGAACCCGTAACGATGCAAATCCGGAAAATCATGGGACGGCAACCATGCAGCCCAACTGGTTTTCATCGGACACCCGACCTCCGGACGTTGTTTACGATCCAACCAACGGCGTTACTTCCAAGGGAGACCTTTTTATAGCGATTCCGCCGTCCATAAAAAAATAGAAGGTTCAATTTTGTCGTTATTGCCCACGTATGGTTTCGTACAGCGCCTCGACCCGCACGGCAATACGCGGCGCATCGGACGGCGAGTAATCGGTTTCAATTTTCAGATAGGGCAAATGCAATTCCTCTTCGCAGAAACGCTTGATACGTGCGCTTTCCACGTCGTAGGTGAGGCATGCCTGCCACACGAGATCAACAACGCAATCAGGACGAAATCGCGCAACGAGTTCGTGCAACGAATCGAAACGACCGGTGTTCGGCGTCATGACCGAGCAGGGTAGGTGCAGGTATTTTTTTGCAATGGCATCGAGCGGATCGCCGCAAGTGCAAACGTCTTCGAGTATCGGTTTAACCCCCGTGCAGTTTTCCTGACAGACCACCAGGCCGCCGCTGCTCTCCAGAATGTCCAGCACCTTTTCCGCACCATGCGCAGTCGGAACGCCTGTGAGCAAGACTCGCGGGCGCTTTTCGATGCCACATGGCGGTTGCGTTTGTTCCAATATGGTTAGGACTTTTTCAAGCGCGTCAAGTTCTTCAGGAATGCAGGAGATGGTGCTTTTCAAATCCAGCAAGCGACGCCCGGTCAGCGGCGGAGCGGGACGCTCCATCAGCGCGGCCAATCGGCGGCGTAAGTCTCGTTCGCGATTCATGTTAACGGTGGCAACTCGCAGGCAATCGTCCGTAATCTTTACGCTGAAACGCGTTTCCAACGCCTCCTTCAATTTAACCAATTCCTCACGCCAACGCGCGAGCGACGTGGCTTCATCCGCCTTTTGCGGCAGTTCCAGAATGTGCATGGGCGTGCGCTCTGCCAGCATCTCGAACATTTTCTTTTTCCCATCGCAGGTTGTTTCTGCAACAAGCAGATCGGACATTTCGAGAAAGGGATTGGAACGTTGCACGGCATAGCCGTAGGTGGACTTGATGAGTGGGCAGAGGTTGGATGGCAACGATTCTTCAGCGGCCGCAATGGTGCTGTGTGCGCCGCCGCAGAGACAAACGGGAACCGCTCCGGCGGCCATAATAATTTCACGTGGGGTGAACTCGCACATGATGCCGACGATGGGATACCCGGCGGATTTTTGTGCTATGGCGTAATCGTAACAATTCGAAATCATGTGGTCAAACCAGGCAAATGGATCGTTGCTGGATGAAGAACAGGACGGCGTGGGCGCTCCGCCGCAACAAGATTTTTGTGCCGCAACGGGCAGTTGGTTTCCGCAACAATCACTCATAATGGAGCATCCTTGAATGCAAGATTTAATCATTTAATAGCCGTTTACAACAACCGCTTGGCATAATCCGCGGTGAGGACGCGCAAATTTTCGCGGCGGATGGTGACGCGCCGCTTGTCCAGATAATCGAGAAACGCCAGGGCGTATTTTCGCGACGTACCCAGTTCGTTTTTGAAATCGTTGGTATCGAGCGATCCGCGTTCCTGAACCAGGCGCAGCGCCAAATCCTGCGCCTGACGGAACGCATCGTAACAAAACGCGACGTTTTTATCGAGCAATATCAATTCGCCTGTTTCGTACAGATGCTTCATTAACTTCGTAACCAGCGGTGCGGACACGTCCAATTTTTCCGGTACCTCTTCAGGTCGTGGCGACTCAAAACCACTGTCGCGATACAGCGTCATAATGCGATCTAACAAGGCTCGTTCCGCTTCGGGCATCTTCGCCACCGCTCCGCGCAAAATCCACGTATCGCCTTTGCGCCGCGCTAATCCAGCGCGTTCGATAGGTTCCATTGCCGCATTCCACAACGCGGGGGGCCAGGTCGCACCACCGCGCAACTGCGCACTGGATGCACTAAGCACGCCATCCTTTTCCAGACCTGCAATACATTCGCGCACCGCGTTGCGCAGACCGTCGAGTGATTCGGGGCGGATAAACAAATCCGGTGCGACTGCGAGCACCTTGTTGTTGGCTGTGAGTTGTTCCAGTGCCACACGCGTAGCGGCTAACTCCATAAACGCGGCCTTGGCAATCTCGTCCGCCGATGCACCCAGCGGAAAGCGCCAAAGCAACGCGTACAGTATTTTTCGCGCACTTCCCTCCGCGCTGCCGGGGTCTACGTCGCCGAACATCTTTTGATAATCTTGTAATCTCTCCAGAATGACCGCTCGACGTGGTCGTCGCTCGGAGGTGTCCACCGCCAGCACCACGCCCCCCGCGACGGTAGCGGGCGGTGAAGCGCGACGCAAAATGAAGCGGTCGTGCGGCGCTGCAACAGCGGCTCCATCCAGCGCAACGGTGGCCAATGCTTCTTCGCCGGGGCCGAGTTCCGTGCGGTCGAGCAGATAAATTTTACCTGAACCTTCGCAGGTGCCCGCGTGCCATTTTACTAACTCGCCTGTTTTGAGCGGCTTGTCCAACTCGGGCACGCCGCGCATTTGCAGGTGGAAAAACTTGGCGGGTTTCAGGTAACCGGGCGATGCAATCATCTGCCCGCGCACCACCTCCGCCTTGCCCAGATCGGGAATGTTGATCGCCACGCACTGTCCGGTTTGTGCGGAGTTGGCATCGTGCCCAAACCGCTGGATACTGCGCACTTTGCCGCTGATGCCGCCGGGTACCAGTTCCACCGTGTCGCCCACGCACACGCGCCCGGCAATGGGAATGCCCGTTACCACCTGGCCATGTCCGGGAATGCTGAACGTGCGTTCCACCGGCATGCGGAAAACGCCTGTGTGTTGGGCTGTTTCGCGTTTGATATGTTCCACTAACACTTCGTAAAATTCCATGTACCCTTCAAATGTTTCAGACGAAACGGGGCAAATCGGCGCGTCCTTTAGAAACGTCCCGGTCAGGAATTCGCGCACTTCATCAATGCGCAATTGCCGCGTGTCCGCGTCCACCAAATCAATTTTCGTCAACGCAACCACCCCGCGTCGTACACCCAGCAATTCCAGAATCCGCACGTGCTCAATGGTCTGCGGCATCACGCCGTCGTCCGCCGCGATGACCAGCAGGGCGAGGCCAATGCCCGAAACGCCCGCCACCATGTTGCGGATAAATTTTTCATGCCCCGGTACATCCACCACCCCCACCAGCAGATCGCCGCCGAGCGAGCACGGTGCAAAACCGAGGTCGATGGTCATGCCGCGTTCCTGCTCGGCTTTGAGGCGGTCGGTGCGGCACCCCGTCAGCATTTTAACCAGGCGAGTTTTACCGTGATCCACATGCCCGGCGGTGCAGATCATGAGCACCACATCCAAGTTAGGTTGATTTGGCATAAGGCCGGGGGGACGTCGAACAGGAGAGGGCATGGGTTAAAATTCCGAACAAGGGTGAGGTTTGAATGGGAGCACGGACAAGCATTCTTACGCATCCCTTTTACCATAATCGCGGCAAAATCACATCGTTCCTCTTTTACAAATCTTAAGGTTGACTTAACCCGCCTGTGGGATAATTCTACACAGGTGCTGGGTGTTATCAGGCGCTTCAGCAGACTCCAATTCGGTGAGGAAAAAAAGAATGTTACTCGCAAAGCGTTTGTCTTTATATGTTGTGATGGGTTTGCTCATTTGTTTGACCGTTTCACGCGCCGGGGCGCAGCAGCCCAAAGTCACGCCCGCCTGGCCGGAAAATCTACCGGTGTATGACCACATTGTGATTGTGCTGGAAGAGAACAAAGACTACGAGCAGATCGTAAACAGCGCACGGACCCCCTATATCAGCAAGACACTCTGCGCCGAAGGGGCGAGTTTGACCAAGATGTACGGGGAGGAGCACCGGAGCGAAGGCAATTATTTTTGGCTGATTTCCGGCAGCAACCAGAACATCGGTTTTCGCGATGAACTCCCCAGCAAGTCCAATCCGAAAGACTATCCCTTTATGGGGCCGAATCTTTTTGAGCAACTGTTGAAGAAGGGCCTGTCATGCAAGGGGTATTCGGAAGACTTGCCCGCCATCGGCGATCCGGTGGAAAAAGTTGGGTACTATGCGCGCAAACATGTGCCGTGGGTGAGTTTCGGCAACATTCCCAACGGCAAAACCGTTGAGGATTCCAGCCACTTACGCTTCTCGGATTTTCCCAAAGATTTTTCCAAATTGCCGACGATGAGTTTTGTGATTCCCAACCTGATCGATGATATGCACAACGGTCACACTGCGGTCAGCGTTCCGGCGGGCGATGCCTGGTTAAAAACTAATCTGGATGCTTACTACCAATGGGCCAAGACGCATAACAGCCTGCTGATCATCACCTTCGATGAGGACAACAACGGCGGCCCGGGAGAAACGGACCCGGCAGATGCACGCGGGATCACCAAGCAGAACCGTATTCCTACTATCATTGCGGGCGCACACATCACGCATGGGGATTATGAAGAGGGGCGGGGCGTCACGCATGTCAATTTGTTGCGGACATTTGAGGCGATGTACAAATTAAATCGCTGCGGTAAGCAGCAAGCAAATGCGCTGAAAGCAGGCATGACGGACGATTACATCATCACGGATATTTTCGAACCGGTACGATAAACGCGGCGGCACAAATCAGCGTTTTTTCCAGCGCCAAAAAATGCGATGGACGGCATCGTAACGTTTGGCTCCCAGCGTCTTTTCTGCCAGCCGCTTAACTAATGCGGTTGCGTACATCCGGCGTAGCGTGCGTTGCGGATCATCTAAGAAAACCCGCATTTTTTCCGCTGTCCAATTCGGGCGCATCGCAATGCGTCCCACCATCCACAATCCGCCAAGCGCCACGGGCAATCCCGGTGACGATGTGAAAACCGTCTTGTAACCGCAATCCCGTGCGGTGGCGAGTGTGTCCGCATTGCTGCGTCCGCCCGGCAAAGACAAGGCCCGAATTTCCCGACCCAATTTTTCTTCCAGTACCTTCCGCGAATCCGCCAGTTCCAGCCGTTGTTCCAGCGGCGTCAGAGTTGACAAAAACCGGTGGGTTTTTCCATGCGAGCCGATGCCCATGCCTGCATCGGCCATCTCGCGCAACTGCTCCCACGTTACATAGCCCGGCGTTCCAACCCAGTCCGTTGTGATGAAAAAAATAGCGGACACGCCCTTCGCGCGCAACAGCGGAAATGCCACGTCATAATCGCTTTTCCAGCCGTCGTCAAACGTTAGCAAGGTTTCGCCCACCGCCTCTTTTCCCCAGACCTCATCCGCTCCCATGCAATGCCGTCCCGCTTGCTCCAGCGCGTCCAAATGCGCGGCAAATGTTTCGCGTGACAGCACATAACTTTTCTCCGCATCCGACAACGCGTCATAGCGCCCATCGTGCGGGTCAAGCCCGTGGTACATGAAAACCAAGTGTGTCATTCAATACCCCCTTCCCACAA
>DNPO01000465.1 GCA_003501375.1 Candidatus Sumerlaeota bacterium
CCTGGGGCTTCACCCCAGGCTGGTATGAAACGCGCCGTTGGCGCTAAAAAAACAGATGGAAGTGCATCTCGTGACGACACTCTCTAGAGCATGTTCCTTACCCCTTATTAAAACTGCTCTGTTTTTTATCAAAACGGGACTATCTATAATCTTGACATATTTCTGTTTCGAGGGTAACTTCGCGATGGGGAGGATTATATCCATGGCATTCATCAAAAACATCTCTCAAAATCACACACTTTACAGATGGGCCCTTTGTACCGTCGCATGCTTGGCAACTTCCGGAATTTTTCTCTGTGCATCCGCACAGGCAGATACCTTGGTGCTCAAAGACAGCCGCCAACTCAAAGGGAAAATTCTCGAAGAGACCGAACAATCGGTTAAGATACAAACCACCAATGCGGGTATCATGACCATCCCCCGGGATCGAATTGAAAGCCTGACGCGCGAAAGCCAATCGCCCGAGGAAGCCAAAGCGGAAGAGGCCTTGCTGCACAACAAGCCCTACGATGCTTTGAAAATCTATGAAACCCTTTGGGAGAAAACCCCGGGCAATGCTCGGATTGAACAAAAAATTGGCGCCGTGAAAGACATGATCAAGGATCAGGAAGATGCGCAGTACAAAGCGCTCTTTCGTGAAGCCCAGGAAGCATCCAAAACGGATCAATACGCCAAGGCTCGTGCAAAGTACGAGGAAATCCTTAAAAAAATTGGCTCGGACACCTTGACCGCTCGACATGCACGACGCGGGATAGCCGTGGAGTATTTGAAAGAATGTGCCAAATTTAAAAACGTCATTCAGTACAACAATGCGCTCCAGTGTTTGAAACAAGCTGTAGCGGCCGACAACACCATGGCTGTGGCACACTTCGCCTATGCACAGATGTTACGTGACCAGGTTAACCTGTACACCCAAGCCATTGAGCAAATGGATTTAGGCGTGCAAGAAGGCATGAAATTTTTCGCCACGCCCAAATCGGATCAAGACGATCTACAAGCATTTGAACCTTCGACCATGCACCTGACCGAAGCCCAACTTGCAGATGCACGTTACGACCAGATTGATCTCTACTTTAAAACGGGGCAAAAACAAAAGGGCGTAGAAGCATGTCAGGCTATTTTGGAAAACACGAACCTGAAACTTCCGAAAGCGAAAGTGGACCGTGTTGTAGGACGAATCGGTGAGGTTTTCACAACGTTTGATCCCACCGTGCGCTTAGACAAACAAAAAGCATTGGAAGGTTTCGATATCGCACTGAAGTACAACCCTGACCTCGTACTGGCTTACTACTGGAAGGCCCGCTTTGCCTTTGAAGATGGCGCTAACGCTCAAGCAATAAAGTCGTTTGACAAAGCCTTGGAAATCGCAGGTCGTACGAAGGAAGTGCCCCCACGCGGGATTCAACTCCAACGCGCCAAAGCCTTGGTTATTGAAAAAGAATACCGCGATGCCATTGAAAGCCTGGAAAAAGCCATTGCCGCTACGGGCGAAGACAAATTGGCTGCCGATGATCGCTATGAATCTCTTTGCCTCTTGGGCGATCTGTACTTGCAAATACACGCCGACTCGCCGGAAAAAGCGCAGGACGCTTTCAGCCAAGCCATTCAGGCCCAGCCAGAAACGCCGCGTGCTCTTATTGGCCGCGCCAAAGTGAATCGGTTGATGGCTTTGAATACCATCGAGGATATGGAAGCCCAGACAAGCGACGACAAAAAAGCGGAGTTGCGTGATCGCGCTACCCAATTGCGTACTACCGCTATTCAGGATGTAGACCATATTTTGGATCGCAACAAAGCCAATTATGAAGCCGTCCTGGAAAAAGCGCGTCTGTATAAAGATTCGGACCAAACGTCGGAAGCGGTAGCTACCTTCTCCCGTTTGATTAAAGAATTAGATACCGTCATCGCCACCACTTCTGGAACGCTGGTACGTACCTACAAAACCATCACGGCTGAATCGTATTTGGGGTTGGGCGAAATTGAAATGAAAGCAAACAACCGTCCCTCGGCCCAATCCAACTTTGAAAAATCTCTGCAAGTCCTTCCCGACTATGCCAAATCGTACAAATTACTCGGCGATTTGTCGAAAAAGATTAATGACTTCAATTCTGCTGTCAAGTTTTACTCGCAAGCGGCTGCGGCTGACCAGCAGTACCCCGATTATGAATTACTCACTGCGGTTGCCTATGAAGAATGGCAGAAGTACAAAGAAGCGAAAACGCACTACGAACTTTATCGGAAGAAAGGCGGCCGCAATCCGAATATCCAGTCTTGGATCAATGGATGTGAGGCAAAAGACGCCAGTTCCCAAAAATAATGAAACCAGCCGCTTCCTGCTTGGGGCTGCTGTTGCTCCTGTTAGCGACAGCAACCCCAGCGCAGACACCTAAGCCAACATCAGTGCCTTCTTCTGCCACAACTCCCGCGGCAGCAACGCGGGTCTTTATGCCCGAAGACTATGAAAAACTGGTTTGTTATGCCCACACCTTGTATCTGATGGGGCTAAATAACCTTGCCACGCCGTTGTTTGCCCAAGCCGATGAGCAAATTAAGACCATGCAACACTCAGCCATTCGAGTGCATATGGCGGCTGAAGTCACGCTGTATTACGCAAAAACAAATCAGAACTTGCCACGCATGCGCGAATTAGCCACAGGGCTTCGCGCTTGGCTGCAGAAGTTGGATGCCACCCAGAAACCACTTCGTATTCTCTGCCAAATTGCCATAGCACATGCTGCCCTTGTCGATACGGTCGCAACGCCCAATGCAAAAACGAATGCCCGGGCCGATATCAATGTCGCCATACAGGATTTGCAATCGTTAAATGCGCCCGATTTGGAATTGCGCGCCTTGCAAACACTGGGGGCCATTTCCCTGCGCGATACCACCACGCCCGGTGAGGCCATCAACACCTTCCAAAATGCTCTCCACCGTTTAAACAACGCCAAAGGTCTGGAACTTGCTGTTTTTTGTCAGCAGTTGGTGGAATACCAAACACTTGCACAAAATCAGACCGGGGCGGAACTTGCCCGGCAAAATGTCCGCCAAGCCTGCGCCAACTTTTGGGATGGGCCCCTTCCCGATATGGCCCAAATCCTGAGCCAGGCAACTGCTATCATGGAAGACCACCCCCGCACTGCGGATGCTGGCTATTGGCAACGGGCCTTGAACGAGGTTATTTCCCTCCTGGCCCTGAAGCACGCGGGGGGAGAAGAGGTTCGCCGTCAATTCCGTCCCAGTGAACTCGCTTTGCTCGCCAATGCTTCCTACTACGCCTATCAGCATGACGATGCCCTTCCCGCCTTGTTTTTCTACCAAACGGCCCTGGCCCAATTGCCGAACGAGACCGAACTGCTCCCTCGGGCCGAAGCCAGCCGACTGCTATGCCGCTGCCAACGCGTCATGGGCAATTTCTCGGACGCTCTGACCACGATTAACGCGGCAGAAAAAATACTCAAAGACTATACCCCCCAGCCCAAGGTCTTGTTAACTGCGATACTCGAAGAAAAAGCGCTCGTGCTTGCCGCACAGGGCCAACGCGCCGAAGCGGCCGCCCAACTGTCCGCAGTGCAAAAAGACTCTCCCGCAGATGCAGCCCCCCGTCTGGAATTTTATCAATGGGTACTTGCCACTCCCAGCCTGAACCCCTCGGACGTCTTCAGTCAACCACGTGCCTTCAGCATGGCACAACGTACTTGGCTGCGTGAAAAAAAGCCCCAAGTCGCGCCCCCATCCTCCTTATTGGCCAACGAGGCGACCGGAACTACCAAGCGTTCCGCTGCGGATGCGCTCCTCCAATTAAATCTCGACCGCCCCAATGCGCCAACAACAGCAGTTTTGGACCCGCAAATCTACATGAAAACCCAGCGTTGGGATAAGGCAGTTGACGTTCTGCTGCAAATGCAGCAACAAAAGGAAACCGCGGAAAACTGGGCACTCATCGGCGAATGCTACTGCAACCTGGCACAGTGGGCCAAGGCGCAAGATGCTCTGGAACGTACCCTCAAGATGAACCCGGCAAATAATCGCGCTGCGGAGTATCTGAAAACGGCAAAATCCCGTTTGCAAAAATAGAAAGTCCCTCCATGAGCGCTTCCCCTTTTAGTCCCTTTGCCGATTCCATTGGAATCGAAGTGCTGGAGCGCAGTTGCGGCCACGGCATAGCGGCCCTCACCTTGGAAGACCGCCATTGCAATAGTATGGGCATTGCCCACGGCGGTGCGATTTTTACTTTGGCCGACCACACCTTCGGCGCAGCCCAGGGTGCCTGCCGCGACGCCGTTTCTCTCGAAATGCACATCCGTTTTATTCGACCAGCAAAAGTCGGCCAACGCTTGATTGCTACCGCCACACGCATGCACCACGGAAAACAAACCTGCTTCTACCAAATCAACATTCACGATGCGGAAGAACGCCTGATCGCCTGCGTCACCGCCACCGGGCACGTTTTTGAAAAACGCGAAGGATAAACTTTACGCATCCCTGGTGCTTGGGCGATCCATTTTTGAGAGAGTTCATATATCAATAGATA
>DNPO01000416.1 GCA_003501375.1 Candidatus Sumerlaeota bacterium
GCGCCGTTGGCGCTGAAAACCGATTCGGATACGACGAATCTGTCTTACCTTAACACTCCCAAAATTCTTACAAATATTATGAAGATTGGTGGGATGAGAGGGTGGAGGTTGGTGCTGGGGAGCGTCAACCTCTTCAGAGGTTACTGGAATGCTGGGGACTCTTGTCGGATCGAGAAGCATTCCAGTACGGAAAGGCCGTCAGAGTAATCTGGCGGCCTTTTTTGTTCTGGAATGTGGGATCAAGCGGAGCGCAGGCCGTAGATGGTTGGGTCGCGTTCGGATTCGGTGATTTGTGCCGCGAATCGAGCCAAATAACGTTTGTCTTCCGCATCGTTATCCCAGTGACCACCACCGGCCAGGCGCACAGCGCGATAAATTGACTGGCGGCGAATCCAACCGACTCCGTTTTGCGCGAGCAAATCCAACAGGCAATCGTCGGCGTTTTCGCGGGTAATCGGAACCAATTTTCCCCGAGTCATATTGCGGGCAAGGTGCGTGTAGTACAACCAGTCATGCACCAACGCCGCTGCGCGAAAGTCGGTTTCGAAGGGGTGACCGACCAGCCATTGACACGATTTCGGGATGCTGGCTCCATCGGATTGGAATCCGAGTGGGACAGTAACAATAAGTCCGTTTGTTTCGACAGGATAGTCCTGTTGGAGTTCGCGGACTTCGCGTCCGGCGAGGTTTGCATTGGCGGGGGAGCCAAGCACGAGTTTTAGTTGTGGCTGTAGCATTATTTAGATGCCTTTGCCGCCGTGACTGCTGCAGACACAGCCGAGGACACAAGGGTCGATGCTTGCGGGTCGGTGCCGCGTGTATACTTGACGCCCAGCGTATCGGAAGTGCGCGTCAGTTCAAAATTTTGCGTGGTGAGGAACACGGGTGCGGTTACTTTTGCCGAACCGTATGCCGTGGGAATTTCAATGGTAGTGCAAGCGGTAGCGAGTGTCGCCAGCAGTGCAAACAAGCAAAGTAGTTTTTTCACGAGGGGGTTTCTCCTTTGGGTTGTGGGAGCCGCGCTTTGGCGAACTCCCAATATTCGCGTCCGTTGATGCTGGCGAGTGCGATGAGTGCTTCGAGTCCGCATTTGCCACGGGTCCATAAAACTACAATGGCTAAGATGAGCAGGCTGCCAATCGCGAGAATGGCTCGTACGCTGCCGTCGGGTAGCCATAAAGCGCCTTTGGGCATGGTGGGTCTTCTTTCTTTGGAGTGCGGCAGCACGATGCCGCTTTGCCGTTGCGCGACATGTCGTGCAACGGCAAGGCGGTGTCATGCCACCGCACTCCAAATTTCATATTGTGTTCAGAATTAAAAATGGTTTATTGCCCCATCGATAAGTAATTGTTTAATTATTACCATCGCGCCGCATTGCACGCTGACGCAGGATGCTCGATAGCACCCGTCGCTGGTGTATTTGCCGCTTTGATACTGATTGCTGAATGACCATAAATAGGGCGAGTTGATGTTGTGGTACCGATAATAACCCGAGCCGTTGTACTCTTCCAGGTAGCGGGCTATGCCGGGAATGTTCCAGACGGCAGGCGTGTGTTCGCGTACGGGGGGCAATTCCAGCGCATCCTTTGCGCCGTCTTCCCAGGTGTCAAACGGACCGCGTCCTTTCGGAACTTGGGTTGTTACTGCTCCGAGCAGTTCTCCGTTGCCCAGGTAGCAGTCAAAATCAAATCCCGCCTCCAGTGCGTGGATCGCGCCAATGACAAACCAGGGCACGCCGCATTCGGATTCGACCTCTTCGTAGCGCTCGCGATAGCGCAAGAGTTTTTGGGCGTACCACGCAATTTTGTCCACGCGCTCCGGCAGGAACTGCATGGTGTCCCAAAGGGCTTGGTAATATTCGGGGGTGATGGATCGCATGTATTTTCTCCTTTCCTTGTTTTGCCGCGACTCTCTTCCGTCGCGTTTTATCAACGGTCAGTCTCGGACTTTTTGGTGGAAAGGATAATTCCCTGTGATACCCCAATATCCCCTAAGGTGCCCATGAGGCGCTTTTGCCCTTTTTCCTTCATTTCCATTGCGACGCGCGGGCAAAAGAGGCAGAATGCTTGCCACTAGCATGTGGACATTCTCCCTCCATGCGAAACGCTATCCGGGCTATCCATCGCCCCATGAATGCAGAAAGCAAATGGAATCCCATACCCCTATTCTCGTTATTGGCTGCGGCATCGCAGGATGCTCCGCCGCTTTGGTTGCCGCCCGTTCCGGGCATGATGTGCTGATGATTTGCAGCACCAACGATCCTTTGGAAAGCAACACTTCGCGTGCGCAGGGCGGTGTGGTGACGTTCGGCCCAGGCGATTCGCCGGAACTTTTGTCCAAGGACATTATCGAAGCGGGTGCCGGGATGTGTAATCCCGATGCGGTGCGCTACCTGTCCGAAAACGGCCCCACACTGCTGAAAAAATTTCTGGTGGAAGACCTCCACGTTCCCTTTGATAAAGCGCCCACGGGCGAACTCGATTTGACCGAGGAAGGCGCGCACTCCATGCCGCGCATCCTCCATGCTGCCGATCTCACCGGACGCGCCATTATTCAAACCATGTTGGATGCCGTCCGCGCCGAACCGCGTATTACGCTTTGCACCGGGTTGTTAGCGGTGGACTTGCTGAACCTGCCTGACCACAGTGCCAATCGCCTCGATGTGTACAAGCCGCAGCGTTGCGTGGGCGCTTATGTGCTCGAAATTGCAACGGGCAAGGTCAAGACCATTACGGCGAATCAGACCATTCTTGCAACGGGCGGGCTGGGCCAGATTTATCTGCACAGCACCAACGCCAAGACTGCGCGTGGCGACGGTATCGCGTTGGCCTATCGCGCGGGCGCGCGCCTGCTTAATTTGGAATACATTCAGTTTCACCCCACCGCGCTTTACCACCCCGATGCCAACCGCTTCTTGATTTCCGAGGCCGTGCGCGGGGAAGGCGGCGTGTTGGTAAATGAAGACGGGCAGCCGTTTATGCAAAAGTATCACCCGTTGGAATCGCTCGCACCCCGCGATGTAGTGGCGCGCGCGATCCAGAACGAGATGCTGGAATCCGGCAGCACTTGCGTTTACCTCGACATTGCGCATAAACGCGAGGCGGCGTGGATTCGCAATCGCTTCCCGAATATCTATGCTACCTGCCTCAAGTTCGGTATTGACATTTCAAACCAACCCATTCCGGTTGTCCCGGCGGCGCATTATTCCTGTGGTGGCGTCGCCGTGGACCACGTCGGCAACACGTCGCTTCCGGGATTGCGTGCTGCGGGCGAAGTTTCCTGCACCGGGTTGCACGGCGGCAATCGTCTGGCCAGCACTTCGCTGCTCGAAGGCATGTTGTGGGGATGGAATTCCGGACTCGATAGCGTGCGCTGGCTGAACGAAAACAAACTGACAATTCCCAGCATCCGCCCCTTCATGGTGGAAAGCGAAGCGGTGGACCCGGCACTCATTATCCAAGACTCCAGCCACATCAAATACACCATGTGGAATTACGTTGGTCTCACGCGCACTCCGCGCCGCCTCACCCGTGCCATGTCCATCTTGCGCGAGTTGCAGCACGAAATTCTTTCTTTCTACCGTCAGGCGCGTCCCAGCGATCCCATCATCGGATTACGCAATACCATCACCACCGCATTGGCGGTGCTTTTTGCCGCGCAACGCAACAAAACCAGTTGCGGTTGCCACTATGTGCAGGAGGACTAAATAATTACGAATGAGGAATT
>DNPO01000174.1 GCA_003501375.1 Candidatus Sumerlaeota bacterium
GGTTGAAAGTGAGCGGGGTGGGGGTAATGCGTCCCCCGGCGGGGTGTGGGGCTGCGCCCCACGGTGTGGAAGTAAGGTGTTGGTGTAAGGTGTTGAGCGGCGCCAGGGCACGACGACGGATCGCGTTGAGAGCGGTATGTTTTTCGTCGGGGGATTCTTTCAGCCACCAGCGGCGACCGCGCACCCCGCGTTTGAGCGCATCGTTTTCCAGAAGGTCCACCTCGTGACGGGTAGCGGGCGCGAAGTCTGTTTTCAGATAATGCGTCACGTCTTCAATCGCCCAGTCGCTCGCCACGGCGCGGATAGAAGAACGCAGCAATTCCACTAGCGGATGATGCGTGAGAGCGCGGCGTCGGTCGAAGAAACACGGGATGCCATAGCGGGCAAAGGTCGAGCGAATAAGTGAGTCGTAAGGTTCCAAGTCACGCGCAACCACGGCAATGTCGCGCCAGCGATAACCCTCTTCACGCGCCAAACGGCGAATGGCTCGGGCGATGGACTCCACTTCAGCGCGACGATTGGGAGCCTCGACCAAAAGCGCGGACGGTAGTTCTGCGGGAAGAGTGGACAGCGGTTCGCCTGCGGACAAAAGCGCTTCACGAAAATTGCCCATACGCGGCGTCATACCGGAATCGACGAGGCGCTTCTCCAATCCATCCAAACCAGGATGGTCGGAAAAACGCGTGGGTTGATTGGACGCAGGAAAAAAAATCGGTTCGGAAAGTTCCGCGCCAATATCCAGCGCCATCCCTTGCAGCCGCTGATAGGTTTCTTCCGTCTGGGCAAATAGACGCGTCGGCTCGGTATCGCGCCAACTGACCGGCAAGGAATGAATTTCAGCGGAATCCAGCAGGAGCGTAACGCAAACATTTGCCGCTTGGCGTAAAATTGCCTCCACGGCGCGGAGTTCCTGCGGCATCAGCGAGGCAAAGCCGTCGATCCAAACTTCCGCCCCGCGCACCAGCCGCGAGCGTTCGAGCCGTCGGGAGAGTTCGTCCAAAAAGTGATCGGGGTTGGCAGCGCGTCCCACCAGCGCGGCTTCGTAGGCACGTCCCAGTAAAACCAAATCGTGCAGTTTGCGAGCCAGCAACGATCCACCACGCTGCGTTTCTTCCAGCCGTTTTCGCAACGCATCCAGCTCTTCAAATGAATGGCGAAACCTTGCCAGTTCGCCGAACGCGGCAGCAAGTCGGGCAATAAATCCCGTATCCTTTACCGAGCGTCCGAAAATTTTCAACTCGCCGCGATGTCGCACGGCCAGCGCACGGAGCAACATCTGCCGCCCCAGATCGCCGAGAAATCCCGTTGCCGCGCCACCGGTTTCCACCAACACCTCACGGGCCAGACGCTTGAACGAGAAGACGCGCGCGCGCATGATGCCGCGCAGTCCGGGCTGACGCAACAGCGCGGCTTCGGCCTGCGCCGTGGCCTGTTCAGGCAGCAGCCAGATGAGAGGTGGCGCTTGGGGGGACGGGTTCTCGCGCAGCCGCTCGACAATGTCATCAAGACAACGTTGCGTTTTGCCGGTACCGGCACGTCCGAGGTAAAATTGCAATTGCAACAGATCATTCCTCCGCAGGCAATTTACCACGAAGCGCCGGAAGGACACGACGAAAAAGAGGAGGCCATTGATCTTCCGCTGAGCGCGCAGAGAACTTTAAAATCCTTATGAACATGGATAAACAGGATGTACAGGATAAAAAAAATCCTGCGCATCCTGTTTATCCATGTTCTATTTTTTGCCGTTTCAAACAACCAAATCTTCCGGTGCTGTTTCTTGCGACGGCATGGCGCTGAAGCGTTCGCGATGAAAGGGGCAGAACCGAATAATCAGCAGGTATGCGCTCACGAAGGCATAGGTTATTAAACCGACCACCAAGAATTGAAGCGCAATTTGCCTTAAAAATTGTAGGTTTATCCGGAATGATCCCCACTCAGTGCAAATAACCAGAGCCAGACCAAATCCCATGAGCAGAAGGATGTACCCCACGCCCCCTCCCAGCCAACGCAACCAAAAACGTGGGCGGGTTGCCGAGCACCCTACCATCAACAACGCTGCCGCCATGAGAAAAACGATTACGGCTGAGATCAAATATAATGTGAACAATCTGTCAGAAATGGGAAACTTACCAACCATCAACGCCAAGTAAAATACGGATAGGAAAGCAGCCAGCGTCGCACCTCCGAGAACGGCGCGCTCCCCCCGTGCATGCCCCCACCAATCGCCCACCAGCAAGAGGCTGGAAATGGGACAGGACAATCCGATCAACATGGCAAACGATTCCGTATCCGATGTTTTGCTAAAAAAACACCATGTAGCAGGGATAGCAAACAGAGGCACCAGCGCCCACAGCGCAGCAAGGCGTCGATTTGCACGGCGCAACAACATAAGGAGAAGCAGCAGATAAACTGCATAGTACCGCACACCCAGTAGATGGTCGAGCAGGGAGATGTTTACTTCAACCGGGTCTCCCTCGATGGTCTTGCCATCCACTTGAGCCGAAGCAATAATTTGAATCTTACCCCAAACAGTGAGAGGCGCTCGCCATGAGCACGCGGAAAGCCCGCCTCAGCCATACTCGAAGGAAGCCTCGTACAACGTTTTGCCGTTCTGCGTGATTTTT
>DNPO01000471.1 GCA_003501375.1 Candidatus Sumerlaeota bacterium
GCGCTCTACATCATGCCAAAACCCAATAAACAGGCTTCCATAAACAATCCCTGACACCCCTGCGAGTAGCACCACCCCTATCAAGCCGCGTGCAAGTTCTTCTATTTTTTCGCCCATGAAGAGAGAGATAAAAAGCAGGATAAGCGTGGCAACGACTGGCGCTCCCATTGCCAATAACCAAGCAGTTACGAGTGTGGTAAAGGAAGTATCCTGTTTCATGTGAATTTTGATGATTGTTCCTGAGGCAGTGCCTTGTAAAGCACCTGTAATGGTTGCAAGGAATGGATTTCTGCCATGTATTATCCGCGTGATGGTAAAACCCGTTTCGGTAATCGCCCCTGTAAACGTTTTCTCTCTTGTTTCTTGCGCAGCACGGAAGCGTTTAATGGGCTCCATATCTTGTTCCCACTCGGCAAATGCAGATTTAAGACTCAGCCCTCTTTTTCTTGCTTTCTTAAATAATTGCCATTGCGTTCCGACTTCAGCGTTTGCACGCAAAATTTCTAACACGGACTTCGGCGGAATCTCGGTGGTTATCTCGAAAGAGTCATGCGGGAAGTGCTGTATCAGTTTTTCCAGCATGTAAACAATCCCTCTTCCCTCAGCGCTTTGCACTAGTTTTGTTTTGAACATCGTCCTGCTTTTTTATTATCATCACCTTGTCCTAATTTGCCAATATTATTTCTCTCTTGACGCCCGCTCGTTATGGGCATATGCTTATAATAGTTCTGGGGCGAAAGGAACGCTATTTCACATGGCCAGACCCTGTTGCAAGCGAAAAACTTCCTGTTGTCCCACTTGTGATTACTTCAAACCCGCTGGCACCCCACTGCACGCGTTAGAGGAGGTGGCGCTTCCTTCCGATGAGTTGGAGGCGTTGCGATTGGCGGATTTTGAGGGGTTGTATCATGCGGATGCGGCAGAGCGGATGGGGATTTCGCGTGCAACATTTGGGCGCATTCTCGAAATCGCCCGGCGTAAAGTGGTTGATGCGCTGTTGCACGGCAAAGCGTTGCGTATCCAGAATGAAATTCAAGAATCTGACAATAATTCCAGCCAAATTTCTCTTGATTGCGAGGAAAAACCAACATGCGAATAGCATTCCCTATTGAATCTTATGACGGCAAGGAGAGCGTGTTGCATCCGCAAATTCCCACCGCGCCGACGTTTGCACTGGTGGACACCGAGTCCCAGATGATTCGGCATTTGACCAGTGATGACCAGCCCAATAGCAAGTGCACCGGGTTGGAAGCACTCGGCAGTCCGCTGCCGGATGCGATTGTGGTGGCTACTGTGGGCGCTGCGGCGTTAAATGCGCTGCGCCATGCAGGGCTTCGGGTTTATCGCAGTATGAACTGTGAGACCATTAGCGATGTTCTGGTTGCCCTTCAACAGGGCACCTTGCTTGAAGTTGCCGCCAGCGATGCGTGTGTGACTTATCACTCCTGCGGAGGTGGATGCGATAGTTGCGGTAGTTCCTGTGGCCCAAAATAATTTTGTAATCCCCGCAGTTCAGCAAAGACTTCAATCCTTCACCTCAAAAATCAATCAACCGCAAAGAACGCAGAGAACACAAGGAAAAGATAACCGTATTTTTGTCACCTCTGTTTTATCAGTTCCTTCCTCAATCTTTGTGTTTTTTGCGTTCTTCGTGGCTGTTTTGGAAGCGGTGAAGGATTAAGAGCAAAGAAGCATAAACTATTTTAAAAAGGAATTATCATGAAAATTGTATTCCCTGTGGAAATTTTTTGTGGTAGCGACAGCGTGTTGTTTGAGCACTTTGGTTCATCGCCTTTTTTTGCGTTGGCCGATACGGAGACGGGCGCGATTGAGCAGTTGACCAATCCCGACCAAGAGCACGAGCATGGCGCGTGTAATCCGCTTCGCGCACTGGGCGCTGCTTCGCCCGATGCGATTGTGGTCGGAGGGATTGGTGCGGGTGCGCTCAACGGTTTGCGCAATGCGGGTATCCGCGTTTTCAAGAGCAATGCAAGGACGATTGGTGAGGTGTTGGGCAATCTGGAAGGCTCGTTGCTCGAAATTTTGCCAACTGATGTGTGCGGCTCGGCCCATAGTGGCGGTGGCTGTGGGTGTAGTTGTCACTAGCCCATTTTCTATTGAGATGCCGCAGTTGTTCTTGCATGCTCCCCCCCATGTCCGTCGCCCTGTCGGCGTTCAGTGCTGTTGCCGCAGGAGCGCGGATGGGGGAATGCTCGCAGTTTCCGATGCTCCGGATGAGGCGCAGTGCGATGCGAAGCAACAGATCATCGGCTGCGAACGACATCGCATCAAACAAACCGTATCCAACCTCCGGGCGGGCATTGTACAATAGAGGTCGGCTCATGTGTATTTGAAGCGATGGCTGTGCATCCCGAATATCCGAAGCCACCATCGGGGAATTGAACTGGTAAATTCAACTCGTTCGCTTGAGGCTCAATGGCTGCACAGGAACTCCTAAAAGTCCTGATGTTTTGCAGTCAGGGCCTGCGGCCTTGGCTGCAAAACCGTTTTTGTCCACTTGGACTTTTAGAGCATTTTCATGTTGAAATGGCATGTCAGTGGAAGCTCATCCTGAAAGGGTGCGATATGTCCGAAAAAGTCCCCATGACAGAGCGTTTTTCCTACCTTATCGCACCCTTTCAGGGTGCCTATGTTTTGTGG
>DNPO01000269.1 GCA_003501375.1 Candidatus Sumerlaeota bacterium
TGCTGCGGGAAAATCGGGCATTGGCGCTGGGGTTTGGTTGCATGACAGCGGCGCTGTTGTTGGTGCCATTTGTCAATGTGCTGGTGATCCCCCTGAGCGCGGTGGGGGGCACGCTTTTTTATGGGATGGCAACGCGACGGGATGTTTAAAAACGGGCGCTTGCTTTTTGTGGCCCAAACGTGCTACAAATCGAATTGAAGGATGGAGGTATCCCATGAACAAAACAGCGGTTGTCCGGGCGCGTATCGAGCCAAAACTCAAAAAACACGCGGAAGATATTTTTCAACGTTTGGGTGTTTCCACCACCCAGGCTATATCCATGTTTTATAAGCAGGTGGAATTGCGTAAGGGCTTGCCTTTCGATGTTGCTATTCCCAATGCGATCACGAAAAAAACTTGGGAAGCAACGGATGCAGGGGAAGATTTGATTGTTTGCAAAGATGCGAATGAAATGTTTGAGAAACTGGGCATTTAAATGCGCGTTCCTGCCTATACCGGTCAGTTTTACAAAGATATCAAGCGAATGCAAAAACGCGGAAAAGATATGGACGCACTGAAGTCCGTGGTAGGAATGCTGATTGCTGGCAAGGCACTGGGTGTTGCGTATCGGGATCATCGGTTGGTTGGAAATTATGCGGGACGGCGAGAATGCCATATTCAGCCTGATTGGTTACTGGTCTATAAGTTGCAGGAAGAAACCATCGTGTTTGAACGAACGGGTACGCATTCTGATCTATTCAAATGAGAAAATTTTTGGAAGCGATAAACGAAGGGGAATGATTGATAATGGATTTATCAGGATGGTTGGAGCCGCGTGCGGGATTTGTGCCCGCGTCGCTCAATTGGGTGGAACTGGGGCCGGAAAGCGAAATGGCCCGGAATCTTATAGAGAGAATGCCGCAGACCGCTGCGTCATTCCTGCGGTTGGAGCGTTGCCTGGGCGCGGATGACGCCACACAGCAGTCCACACGCCCGGATACGCTGGGCGTGTACTGTTTGACGCTGGGTGAAAACCAATCTGTTTTAGGCATGGAATCCTGGACGGCGGAAAGCACCCCGCCCGAGGGACGCGACGAGATGCTGGTGTGCGTGCGGGCGATCCAACCGCGCGAGCTAGCGGTGGTGGAGGCGGAAGAATGCCCGAGCGGGTTGGATTTGTTGAACGAGGATGCCGCGCGGGTGGTGCTGGATGCCTTGGTAGCGTGGCGGGCTGCGGAGGAAGAACGACGGAATGATTCTTTCCTGCGCGTGTCGTTTGCCGCGTTGCGCGGCGGGCGGCGCGGGGATGTGTCGTGTTCGCCCGGGCTACTTGATTTCTATCGGGAGAATTGGAACGAAGACCCCATTCCGCTGTTGCCGTATCTGTGGCTGGATGGCCCGGTCGCAGAGCGGTTTCGCTGGCGCTATCGCTCGTTGATTGCCGAGCGTTTCCGCGCGGTGTTTCTGGTGCCGTTGAGCACGTGGTGCCAGAACGAACAACTTCGCTTGGTTCTTCGCTTGGAGCCGGATGATTCTTTGCTGGCGCAAACAATTGATGGGTTGGGGCCGGTCATGCGGTTCTACGAGTGGGCGCGGGTTCCCGCTGCGGGGCAAACGGAAAGTCCAAATTCGGAGGCCGTGGAATTCCGCTTGCGCCAGAGCGATTCCGTGGTGGCGCAGTTGCATGTGGCAGCGGAGGATTTGGGCCGCACGCCGGAGTCACCTGACAGTCCAGCATGCCCTGCGTTTGATAATAAACAAGCCAGTTTGGGTGCATGGCGTGCCGAAGCCGAGCGACGCTTGGCGTTGGGTGCGGGATTTTTGGAATTGCCACAAACTGTTGAGTTTCTGCGTGGCAATGGAAAACGACTGGGCGGTGCGTTGCTCTTCCACGAGGCGCAACCGTGGTGGGAGGATTTTGCCGCGCTTAAACAATGTCTTGGGCGGCAGAGCCAGTTGCTGGCGCAGGGGCGGCGCGTAACCAACGTGTTAGTGCTGGTTCCGTCGGATTCCATCTTGGCGTTGGCGGCTAACCCGATGCCGGAGAACATGGCCGGACTGGCAGCAAAGGCATCCGAGTTCAACAAGCCCGCACGTGAGATTGAACGGCAGTTTCAGAACTTACTGGTCGCATTGGAAGCGTACCAGATTGACCACGATCTGGGCGATGAGGATTTGATCGAGCGACACGGCAACGCGGAAGCGAACTCCTTTGTGATTGGCGAGCGCGAGTACACCGCGCTGGTGATTCCGCCCGCGCTGACCTGGCGTAAGGAAACGTTGAAGAAGGTCTGGCGTTTTGCACGTAAGGGCGGCAGTGTTGTAATTGCGCGTCCCTTTGCCGAACAGATGGATTTGGAAACGTCGCAGGCGTTGGAGCGACTGAGTGAAGAGTTTGCGAATGTCTACATTGTTGAGCGGTCGGGACGTGAAGTTTGCTTCCAGGTCAGTCGCCTCGCACCGCCGCCGTTGCAGGTGAAGTCGGTGAACGATCAATCCGCCGACGGCTTGTTAGTGCGCCACCGTCGCACATTGACGCATGAGGTTTTCCATGTCATCAACACGCTGCCCGATCGTGATATTGACGCGAAGGTAACGGTGCAGGCCGCCGGCGCGGTACGTGTGCTCGACCCGTGGACACCACACATTTTGTCGCGCGAAACCGATGTGGAAAAAAAGATGCAAACGTTTCCGTTCATCTTCCACGCGGGCGCGTCGACGCTCTTCGCTATTGGCGGTGAAAGCGACCTGACCGAGCCGCCTTATCAGCGCATGCCGCATGCGACCAGCGCGGAGCCGCTGGAAAGCAAGTGGCGGTTTGAACGCATCGGGCCGAACCTGATGCCGTTGCGCCAGTGCCGCTGGAAGACGGGCGAGGACGGGCATTCACGCGTGATGCCGGTGGACTTTTCGCGGGTAGAAATCGCGCAAAAACTGAGCGGGCAGGAACCGGAGCGCGTGTCACTGACGTTTGATTTTGAATCCAGCATGGAAGGCGCGGAAGAGTTGGGCGTTCGCATCGGGCTGGCGGTGGAGTTTAATGAAGGACAAACCGTTCGGTTTAACGGGGAGCAAGTGCCGCAGGAGCAGGCGGAAACTTTGTTTGATCTGGAACTGCGCTTGCTGGACGTAACTGGGTTGTTACGTGAAGGCGCGAACCGGGTGGAAATTTCGTTCCCGTGGAGTGCGGATGCCGTGGTGGAAATGCCGTTGCTCGCGGGCGATTTCGCCGTGATGCCGAACCAGGTTGGTACGCTGGTTTTGCGTGAAGAAGCGGCTTTCCTGCGCGATGGTGATTTGGTTACGCAGGGCTATCCGTTCTTTGCCGGGCGCATGAAACTGTGGCGCGATTTCAAGATGACGCACGAGGAACGCAAGCGCTACTTCATCCGTTTGGACAAACCCGCCTCCTCCGTAGTGGCTGCCCGCGTGGGGAATCACGAATCCGCGCCGTTGTATTCGCACCCGCATCGGCTGGAGGTAACGCGCCTGGCTCGCGATGGTGAAAACCGGCTGGAAATTGAAATTGCATCGTCGCTGTACAACGTGTTTGGCCCGGTGCATCTGTCGCCCAAGTTGATCCGTTCGAACATGCCGTTGGAAAACTGGGACGCGGTGCCGAGTCGCGACCGACGGCTGTGGAACCCCAAACCCACTTTGCAACCTTTCGGGTTGTTAGGCGGTGTGTTGTTGGAAACGTTTGATCCCGATGTTGTGCCGCCGCCTCCGACCAAGAAGGCCAAGGCGGAAGAGGAAGTTGAATCGAATGACCTGTTGACCGCATTGCCCGTCGCTGCGGCGGAGGCGGTTGTTGTTGAGGAATCTGCATCAGAAGCGCCCGTGGAATCCATTGAGGAAAATTCGCTGGAAGAGGCTCAGGAGGAACAAACCATGAAGTCCCATGACGACGATGAACTGGATGAGGAAATGGAAGGCGATGATGTGGAAGTAGATGAGGACGACGACGAAGAAGATGATGAAGAATATGATGAGGATGAAGACGAGTACGACGAAGAAGAAGATGACGACGAGAACGATGAAGAGGATGGGGCGGATGACGACGAGTAAAGCAATGCCATTTGTGTGACGCAATAACACTTTGCACGGAAAGAGCCAGAAAACATGTCTCGTAAAAACCGTTTTATTCGCACAGTCTGTTGGACTGCATTGCCGCTGATGCTGCTGATGTTCACCGGGTGTTTCTGGCAGATACTTTCCTGGAGTCCCGATGGACGCTGGGTGGCGTTTGTGGTGGATAAGGACAAATCGGACGGCAAAGAAAAAATGACGTACCGTTGCGACACGCACACGGGTGAGACGAAAGAACTGCCTCTGGAGAATCGCGACGGCTGGTTTGGCAAAACAGAAACGTTGTTGGGCGATCCTGTTTCGTGCCGATATTTACCCAAGAGTAATGCGTTGTTGACGGTGGTGCAGTACAAACCTAAAGACGGCGGCGATGAACGCTGGCTGCTTTATCAATCCAAACCAGGCAGTAATAAATGCGTGTTGCTCGCGTCGGAAGCACCAACCGTGTTGGATGTTTCCAAGGATGGGCAGCGCATCTATTATGCCACGTCAAGCAAAGAAAAATCGGGCGATACCGAGCAGGAAATTTCGAGGCTTTGGGAAAAACCGCTCAACGGGTCGCCGCGTCTTTTATTGCAAACCGGCGATGAAAAAGCTAACGAGAGTTTCCCGTGGTTCGGGCAATTGTCTCCGTCGGGCAGGCAGTTCGTTTACGCAATGGCACCAAAGGAAAGCAGCGGTGTAGCCGTCATTTTAAATTTGGACAAATTGACCACGCGTTCCATTGTTGCGGCGGAATCCGAGAAAGACGCCATTCTATGGCCCATGTGGTTGGATGAGGACAATATTTTATTCCTGTCGGGAGCGTCCGAGGAGTGCGGAAAATTGCATCGCGTATCCTTGCGTACGGGTGAGCAACGCGAGGTTTGCGACAAGGAAATTTATTACATGCACCCCCTGTCGTTATCGCCCGATAAAAAGATGGTCGCGGTTGCGTTGCGTGAAAACAAGGAGAACAAGAAGACCCAGTTAGCGCTGGTGAACGTGGAGAGCGGCAAGGTGGAACCGCTATCGCAATTGCCGTATGCGATTTATCACCCCGCGTTTTCACCGGATGGCAAGCGCATGGCGTTTTTGTCCACGGCGCAGGAAAAAGGCCGCTTGGAAATTCTCGATCTGGCAACCAAACGCTCGTTACGTTCGTGGACGAATGTAACGGAAAAGGAATTTGTTAGCGCGGAAAGCCTGGTGGATGCTGGGAAAAAATCCGAGGCGCTGAAGAACTTTTCAGCGTTTTTGCAAAAGCATGCCGACTCGCCGTATGCCGATCTGGCGCGGTACTATATCGTGCGCCTGAGCAGTGAGATTCCGGGGAGCGATTCCACGCTGGCAAACGAGGCGTTGGCCGCCATCCAAGACAACAATCTCAAAGACGAAGCAACCAAACTGGCTCCTGCACCCATGCACCTGCAAAAATAAAAAAACCAACCCCGTGGGGGCTCTGCCCCCACGGGGTTAGGGGGATACTGTTAGTTCGTGTTTTTTTCGGTGGGTGTTTCTGTGTTTTCGGCATCGCGATTCAGAATACGAATGGTGGCGGCTTCGGGCGAAATGGGGTTGATGTAGAAGCCCGTGCCCCATTCGAAACCGGCCATGCGCGTCAAACGCGGGATCAGTTCGATGTGCCAATGGTAATGGGGACAATCATCTTCCGTGAAGGGTGCCGTGTGGATGATGAAGTTGTAGGGCGGATCGTTGAGAACCGTTTTAAATCGCGATACGCAATTTTTGAAAATGCGAGCGAGGTCGGATACTTCACGAATTTGAATATCGCTGAAGAACGACTCATGTTGACGCGGCAGAATCCAAGTTTCGTACGGAAAGCGCGATGCGTAAGGGTGAAAGGCGATAAAACGCTCGTTTGATTCGACGACGCGCACATTGTCACGCTCTTCTTGGTGGATGATGTCGCAAAAAACGCAACGCTCCTTGTATTGGTAATAGTTCTGCGAGCCGTCCAGTTCTTCCAGCACGCGCTTGGGGATAATGGGCAGAGCGATAATTTGGGAGTGGGCATGCTCCAGTGTAGCGCCGGCCTGTGCGCCGTGATTTTTGAAAATCATCACATAGCGGAAGCGCCGATCGCGATGCAGATCGAGCATGCGTTCGCGGAATGCCCAAAAAATTTCTTCAATCTGTTTTTCCGGCATATCGGACATGCGCACATCGTGGTGCGGGTCTTCGATAACGACTTCATGTGCGCCAATACCGCTCATCATATCGTACATACCCTCCCCCACGCGCAGGGTAGGACCTTCGATGCGCATGGCGGGATATTTATTAGGGACAACGCGTACCCACCAACCCGGCTTGTTGCGCTGACTGTTACGGTCGCGGAACGCCAAAACTTCATTTGGCGTCATATCCTCGTTGCCTTCACAGAATGGACATCGGGAGCCATGCGTGGGGAATTCCTCGGGAAATTCCCCGGGGAGTGCACCAGGCCTGTTGCCCCGCTCGGATGCGATGATTACCCAACGACCGGTTACGGGGTCTTTTCGGAGTTCAGACATGGGATAAAGCCTTACCTGATCTTTTTAGTAAAATATTGCCAAAACAAACCTCTACGCAGTACCCTTATACTATGTGTATCGGCATTTTCCAAGCGGAACATGGGATAAATGTGTATTAGCACAGGAGCTCCTCAAAGTCTAGCAGAATTGCCTAGACACCGTTTTTCCCTTGATGTAGAATGGTTTTCGGTTGTAGAAATTCACCGA
>DNPO01000398.1:0-1140 GCA_003501375.1 Candidatus Sumerlaeota bacterium
TGCCTGCTTATTCCTGTGGCGCGGAACCCAACCAGGAAACACTTGCGGCGGAAGACGGATACAAGCTTCCAAAGTTGTTTAGTGCCTATATGCGTCTGGGGGCGCAGGTGATTTCCGAGCCCGCGATTGATCGTGAGTTCAAGACGATTGATTTTCTTATCATGCTGGACGCGTACCACGTCAACTACTCCGGCCTGACCACGGTGGTGCCGTAACATGGCTTTAGCTGCAACCCAAAATCATGCCGAAGCGGTAAGGCGTGCAAAGTCCAACCCTTTCCTTGCGGCTGTGCGCATTCCGCTCATCGTTTGCAACTGTCTGTTTTTTGTGTGGGGTTTTGTTTTGTTTAAAACGGTGTGCCGCTGTATGGGCCTAGCAAAGCCAAACGCCAGCATTTGGGTCAGTGTATGTTCCCGCGTGCTCTGTTTCCTGATGGGAATAAAAGCTCGTGTAAGCGGTGATCTGCCACCATCGGGTTGCCTGCTTACGCCAAACCATACGGGTTATGTTGACATTTGCGCGTTGGCATCTGTCGCGCCGTGCCTTTTTGTCCCCAAGCGCGAAGTGGCCTCGTGGCCCCTAATTGGGTTGATGGTGCGTAGTGCGGAGTTTCCCACCGTCAGCCGCATGCGCAGCAAAGACCTTGCTGTCGCCACGCAACAAATTCGTGAGCGGCTGGAAACAAATCAGTCCGTTTGCGTTTTTCTGGAAGGCACGTCCAGCGGGGGCGAAGCGCCCTTGCCGTTTTTTGCGCCCCTGCTCCAGCCCGCGTTAGAAAGCGCTGCGCCTGTGGTGCCGGTGGGTATTCGCTATAGCACAACGCATCCAGAAATTCAAATCTCTGAGGACGTGGCGTACTGGAAAGATCACACCTTTGGGCCGCATATTTTGCGCTTGCTCGGGTTGCGCGGGGTAGAGGTGGAAATCGGTTTTGGTTTACCCCAAAAGGCGATGGGGTGCAACCGGAAAGAGTTTGCCGGGGTGCTACACGAACAGGTGGTGGAGTTGTGTAAAGGGGCTTAAAGGACTGTGCAAGGCACAAGAGGCAAAACAATAAGTGTTTGGCTGCGGCTTGTTTTATGTCGCGAAGTTTGTAGTTCAACCGCGTAGCGGTTGTATATCTGTGCTTCGCAGGCAGGC
>DNPO01000398.1:1419-6423 GCA_003501375.1 Candidatus Sumerlaeota bacterium
GAGGAACGAGGCTACCCCGGGAACAAGACCTAAAAGCAATGAACCCTGTAAGGGTTCCGCAAGGTGTTATGTTTTCGGCCCAATGTAACGCTGTTGGAACACCTTATGGAACCCTTACAGGGTTCGTTTATGTTTTGAAATTTACACCCGGGGTAGCCTCGTTCCTCGGCAACCCCGGGCTAAGATATGTAACCGCTACGCGGTTGAACAGCGGAAAGCATATATGAGCCAGTTTTTTCGGAGGGCTTTGCCGCCCTTTAGTTTCTTTTATCTTTCACGCACACCGCTACCAGCGACAACCCCGCCGGAATATTACAAATTCTTAACGCCGCATTTTCCAGAATACCCCACACCTGAAACGCCGTGTTTAGCCATCCCGGAATCTGCGGAAAATCCGCGTTGTTGCGTTTTTTCTTTGACAAGCGATCCATCCCGCGAATTAACAGCGCGGGTGGCAAACTCACCAAGTTCCAAAAACTCAACCGCGCCATGCGTAAACCAGCGCCCTCACACAGCGCTTTAAATTGGCTGCGTGAATAGCGTCGCTTGTGCTCCAGTATTTTATCCCACGCCGAAAATAACGACGGATGCGCCGGAACGGTGGCAATCATTACCCCGCCCGATTTCAGCACGCGCAGTATCTCTGCCGTGGTTAGTTTGTCCTGTTCCAAGTGTTCCAACACATCCAGAATCAGCACCGCGTCAAAACTTTCGGAGGCAAAGGGCAGGCCTTCGTTCCCGTTGAAGACTGTGCCCAGTCGGCACCCCTGCTGGCAGGCGAATTGCACCGATTGAGGCGATATGTCCGCTGCCACATGCAGGGGGTAACGCTTGCTCAATTGTGCCGAAAAAAAACCGCCGCCGCAGCCCACTTCCAGCACCTGCGCATCGGGGCGTACAAAGCGATTTAAAAAACTCACTACGATGCGCCGCTTGTTCACCGGCCACCAATAACGCGCTTCTTCGTTGTGCAGTTCTTGTAAATGTTGGGGGTCCATGAAACCAGCCTGTCAGCGGTGCATCCACCGGATTTTAATCACGTCGCGCAACATGCGCGGCGCGTCGCGCAACATATTCACGCGCGATGCGGCGGAATTGATCCAGCGCACGGGAACCTCGGTTACTCGCAAGCTCATTTTTTTTGCCAGCACCAACTGCTCCACATCAAATGCCCAACCGGTCAGTTGTTGCGCTTGGGCAATACGTTGCGCGGCATCGCGCTGATAGGCCTTAAATCCGCACTGGGTGTCGTGGTACGGCAGCGCGGAAAACAGGCGTACCAAGAGATTAAACGTTCTCCCGCTCAGTTCGCGCCACCAGGGTTGCCGTACTTCGAGCACAGAACCGCGCAGCACGCGCGAGCCAATCACCACATCCGCACCGTCGCGTAACGCCGCTTCAAACTTGGGAAGTTCGTCGATGGGGGTGGACAGGTCAGCATCACTGAACAACACCCACTTGCCGTGTGCGGTCAACATGCCCGCACGCACGCTGTACCCCTTGCCGCGATTGCCGGGGTTTTCCTCCAGTCGCACCTGCGGAAACTGCTCGCGCACCAAAGATGCGGTACCATCGGTGGAACCATCGTTCACCACCAAGATTTCCACCGACAATCCGTGCTCTTGTACATAGGCCAAAATTGTTTGCAAAGTTTCCCCCAGACGAGTTTCCTCATTATAGGCGGGAATCACCAGGGTCCATTGGGGAGATGTGGCGGGCGTGGTGGGCATGAAAACAACTCAGCATGTCTAGAGGATAAAAGGTGCGAATCAGGCAACAAAATCAGGCAAAACAGCCCAAGGATAACTAACGCTGACTCGCGATACTTTGTCAAGCAGGAAAGTAAAATCTGGTAGGACGCTTCTTGCGCCTGAGGTCTTTTTTTTGTGCGTCAAGGGCGTTTAAATAACCCGTTGTCACTGGTTTGTCGAGAAAAATCCGCAGATGCATCTTTTTTCTTTTTTTTAGCTGGATTTCCCACCAACGCCGACCGATAACATAAATGGGACGTGTTTAGGGGCTACATGTTGACGGGAGATGTGATCATGGAGACAATCCAGGATTATCTGCGCCGTAGTGAGTTGTTTTCGGGATTGGATTCCGATTCTCTTTGCAGAATCCTGCCGCGGTTTCAGCCGGTTTCTTTTGCAAAAGACAGCTGGATTGTGCGTGAGGGGGACCCTGGTGATACCATGTATGTGATCACCAAGGGCGAGGTCGTTGTTTCTCGCAATATTGGCTGGGGGCAACGTGAACTGGCGCGGATGGGTGAAGGCAACATGTTTGGTGAAATGGCGCTGATCACACACGAAGTGCGAACAGCCAGCGTTCAGGCGGTGACCGATGTGGAATGCGTCTGCATGCGTCTTGCAGATTTTACAGAACTAACAGATCAGGATGCAAGATTCAGCCGTCAGGTGCTCCGGATTTTGACACGGCGCTTTAGCGCTGCGGATGTGAAGGATACACAGGAAGTTTTACGAGCTTATCGCTCCGTGCTTTTCGCTCTGGCTGGATTGGCCGACTCACGTGATCCCGATACGGGGGCACACCTGTTGCGCACGCGAAATTATTGCGCTTTGTTAGCGGAACATCTTGCGAAGCATGTCAGATATCAGCAGGTCGTTTCCCCCGCTTTTGTGGAGAGTATTTACTACGTTTCGCCCCTGCATGACATTGGCAAAGTTGCCATCCCTGACGATGTTTTATTGAAACCGGCCCGCCTGACCGCCGACGAGTATGCCATTATGAAAAAGCATTCCGAGCGCGGTTCCGAATGTTTGCTGAAAGTCTTGGAAGAGGATGACACCGACCTGTTTCGCATGGCCTATCGCATCTGCAGGCATCACCATGAAAAATGGGATGGCACGGGGTACCCGGATGGGCTGAAGGGGGAAGAAATCCCGTTGGAGGCGCGGATCATGTCGTTGGCCGATGTGTACGATGCGCTGCTTATGAAGCGCGTTTATAAATTGCCCATGTCGTACGCAGAAACACGGGCGGAGTTGGCGAATGGTGCCGGGACGTTTTTTGACCCGTATATTACGGAGATCATGCTGGAGCATATCCAGGAATTTGAAACGGTGCATCGGGAATTTCACGAGTCGTGAGTGACGTTGTTTCTGTGTTGGTGACTTCATTTTCCCTTTCCACCTTGCCGTCTTCCCCCTTCCGTGCTATCGTCTCCGGCAGGTGCAAATCCTGCGGGTGGGAATGGTTTTTTTCATGGTTAAAAATGTAGCGCTTTCAACTTTGCTTTTCCTGATTCTCGCGTTGGCGTATACGCTCACGCTCGGAGGGCATTTGTATTCGCCCGATGAAGAAATCGTCTTCCGCGCAACGGAATCGCTGGCGACGCGTGGCGAATTTGCCGTGGAACCGTTCGTCCCCGTTCACTTTGCCACGCGCAAGACGTTGCCAGAACGTGCTGATAAGCGTGAAATCCCGCAGTATGGCATCGGTCAGCCCATCGCTGCGATTCCCTTTTACTGGGTCGGAAACGCCTTGGCAGGGATGCTTCCCGCGCGTACGTGGAATTTGCTCAAGACCAATATGCGTGCGGAGTATCCGATGGAAAATCCCAATGCCTCGCCAGATGAGCAGGCGCTGGGTGTGGCCAGGCGATTTGGTTGTTCGTTTTTCAATTTATTCGTGACCGCTTTTTCTGGCGTCGCGTTGTTTGGTATTTGCCGCGTGCTCTGCGGCAAAGCGCTGCCATCCTTTCTTGCGACGCTGATGTGGGGACTGGGCAGCATGGCGTGGCCGCATGCGCGTACGTTTTTTACCGAGCCGCTGGCAGGCCTGTGCCTGCTGCTTGCGGTATGGGGAATCGCGGTGGCGTTGCACGCTGAAAAGAAACGGTCTTGGTTGTTTGTGTTAGCGGGAATGGCAGCGGGATACGCCTGCTTGGTGCGCGTGGATAGCACGGTTTTTTTACCCGCGCTGTTTCTACTGGCAACGCTGGGCGGATGGCGTCGTGCGGTGCAGGAAGAAGCGCCGCAACCAGCCAACGATGTCGTAGAAAAAACAAGCGAAGCAAATAGTTCGGATTTCCCTGATGTTTGGGAGTTGGGGCCGACTCCACTTCCCGAAGCGCCCGTGAAAAAAGATGCGCCAGACGAGCGGTTGACTTTTGCGCAGGTGATTTTGCGAGCGGGATTGTTCACCGTGCCCGTGATGCTTGCAGGCGCGTTTTTGCTGTATTCCAACCATAAGTATTATGGCAGTTTTTTTGCCAGCGGGTACAGCGACCAACCCGAGGGCATTAAATTTTCTACCCCCGTTTTGGCCGGACTGTACGGCTTTTTCATGAGCGTGGGGAAGGGGCTGTTCTTCTTCTCGCCCGCATTAATTCCAGCGATCTGGGGCATACGCCCGATGTTGCGTAACTGCCGAGTTTTTGGTGCGGGCATTTTGGCGTTGTTCGTCATGTTCCTGCTGGTGATGAGCGCCTGGCGCAACTGGCCGGGTGGCTGGTGTTGGGGGCCGCGGCACATCATGCAAATCCATGCGTTGCTGGCGGTGCCGGTGGCGTTCTGGATGGTGGAACGGTGGGATGGATTCCGACGAATTGCCGTAACGGTTTTGTTAATCGCAGGCGCAGGGGTGCAGGTGTTCGGGTGCTCGCAAAACTTCATTGAGTATTACCGGATTTACTTTACCGATCCGCGCGGACAACTGACGCACCCGCTGTACGACGTCACGACGGAACAAACACCAATGCGGATGTTTGCGATCTATCCGCGGGATCCGGCCACAGGGAAAGCAATTTTGCCACAAGATAAGGAAACGGGAGAGTTGATTTTAACGGGAGGCTTGCCACCCATTGTGCTCCCCGCGCCAATCAACGATTCGATTTACATTGTGCAAAATTCCCAGTGGACGCGGTATGCGGAAATGGCTCAGCGGGGGTTGCACGACTTTTTCTGGTTGCACTGGATTGATTCGTAAAAAAATCGGGCCTATAAGTCTTATAAGAGCCAGTGTGAAAAGAAGTTTCGCCCT
>DNPO01000169.1 GCA_003501375.1 Candidatus Sumerlaeota bacterium
TATTTTTTGGCACAGTACCGGGGGTTCCGCTTCGCTTCACCCCCGGCTACATCCCCGCGGGCCTCCGGCCCTGACATCAAAACAAATGGACTTTGAGGAGTTCCTGGTTATGATGGGTGCATCTTGACATTGCTACCACTTCACCTATATGCGTCCCCGTTTTTTCGATATGTAAGGTTTTTCTTGGAAAGTCGTTTTTTTTCCGGCATACTCAGGGTTGCGTTTTCCCGTAAATCGGGTTGACGCATCCGAACCCGGTGTCGGAACATTGTCCCGTAGGAAAGCGCCCATGACTTATACCACCAAAAGTACCTCCCCTGATTTGAATAAACGACACGAAGCCGTTGTTGAGCGCCTTGCTGCTGCAGGGTCGCTCAAAGAGCGCAATGTCAGCCAGATGTACCTCGCAAAAAAAGGCGAGATTACGTGGGAAATGCGCCGCGTTGCTGAGCGCGAAGGTTTTGAACCCGAATTTGTTCGCGATCAGGTCGCCAGCGGCCGTGCCGTCATCACCTCCAACGTTGCCCACCCGGAGGCCGACCCGATTATCATCGGTGAAGCCTTCAGCGTAAAAATTAATGCCAACATTGGCAACTCTGCCCTGCACTTCAGCGTGGATGAGGAACTCGAAAAACTCCGCTGGGCTGTCAAGTGGGGCGCGGACACGGTGATGGATCTTTCCACTGGGCCGAACATTATCGAGACACGTGATGCGATTCTGCGCAACAGCACGGTTCCCGTGGGTACCGTTCCAATTTACGAAGCGCTCGCACGTGTCGATGGCGATGTGGCGAAACTCAATATCGACCTGATGCTGAAGGTGATTGAAGACCAAGCCAGTCAGGGTGTGGATTACATGACCATCCACGCGGGCGTACTGAAACACACCATCCCCATGACGTGCAAACGCAAGACCGGCATCGTGTCACGCGGTGGAGCGATTTTGACCAAGTGGATGATTATGAAAAAGGAAGAAAACTTCCTCTACACCCACTTCCGCGACATTTGTCAGATCATGAAGCGCTACGACGTGGCGTTCTCGCTGGGGGATGGATTGCGTCCCGGTTGCCTAGCAGACGCAAACGATGCGGCGCAGTTTGCCGAGTTGGATACGCTGGGCGAGTTGGCAAAAATCGCGTGGGAATATGATGTTCAGACGATGATTGAAGGACCGGGTCATGTGCCGATGAACTTGATCGCCGAGAACATGGAACGTCAACGCCGTGTTTGCCATGGTGCGCCGTTCTATACGCTTGGCCCCATCGTTACGGATATTGCACCCGGCTATGACCACATTACTTCTGCCATTGGTGGAGCAATGATTGCCATGATGGGGTGTTCCATGTTATGCTACGTCACACAAAAAGAGCACTTGGGTTTGCCCGATAAGGACGATGTGAAGCAGGGCGTGATCACGGCGAAGATTGCCGCGCATGCCGCTGACATTGCTAAGGGGCTTCCCGGTGCGCGCAAACGCGATGATGAACTGAGCGCAGCACGTGCGGCGTTCGATTGGGAAAAACAATACGAACTGTCGCTTGATCCCGAAACTGCGCGGGCGTTTCGCGATCACGGGTTGCCCGAAGGCGAAGATAAGAAATCCGAATACTGCTCCATGTGCGGGCCGAACTTTTGCAGCATGCGCCTGAGCAAGCAGGCGCGCGAAATGGCCGCGGCACAACAAAGTGAAGAAAGTCAGGCGTTACCAAAGTAAAAACAGCAGATATAAAAATATTCTAATTGGATTTACATGATTGACAAGGTTTTAAGATATAGGCATAATACCTCCCTGTTTTGAAATCTTGTTCATCTTGTAAATTTTGGCCAAAAGACAGTTTGCTGCTCTTGCTGGCTCAAGGTTCAGGGGGATTGTAATATGGAATCAAAATCCGATATTCGCCGCCGCATGATCGCTCTGCGTTCCTCCATCTCCCCGGAGGATCATAAAACATGGAGCGCCGCCATTGAACTCCACCTCTATGGTTTGCCCCAATGGATTTCAGCTCAAAGTATCATGGCTTATTACGCCATGCCGGACGAGGTGTCCACGCTGTCCATTCTGGAAGCCGCGCTCAATGCGGGCAAACGCCTTTTTTTGCCGCGCTGTATAGTTCAACAAAAGGTTTTTGAGGCGGTGGAAGTGCATGACCTCAGTACAGATATGTGTCCTGGCCCGTTGCGCGGCTTGATGGATCCGTTGCCAACCCTGCCCCCCGTTTCGCCCGAACAGCGCTTCGATTTGGTTCTTGCACCCGGTGTCGCATTCAGTCGCAACGGGATTCGTTTAGGTTTCGGCGCGGGGATGTATGATAAATTTCTCGCCCTGCATCCCGACGCGTGCCGCATTGCTTTGGCGTTTTCACAGCAAGTGCTGGATGAACTGCCCGCCGAACAGCACGATGCTCCCATGCACGCCATTCTCACGGAAAAAAAGTGCCTGGTGCCGGCTACGGTATACCAGCATCCTGTTCTTACTCGACATCCTTAACTCCCTATCGTAATTCCTCATTGCTTCCTCCATGCGCCTTTCTGCAGCCCTTACCCTCTCCCGCATCTCCTTTCGCACACATTGGAAAACTTGGCTCTGGATTATCGCGGGCATGGGTATTGGTACACTCGCGCTGGGCATTTCCATTTTTGCCGGGTTGGGGGTGAGCAAGTCGCTTAAAAATCACTTGAATGCTATTTTCCCAGAAAACCGGGTTATCATTCAACCCAAGATGGTGGATGTGCAGGTGTTGCGTGTGGAGACCTCTACTATTACGGAAGATACTCTGCGACAAGTCCGCGCACTTCCAGGGGTCAAGCGTATCTCGCCCGAAGCCACACTTCGCTTTCCCGTTAGCGCATCTGCCACGCTATGGGGAAACACCTACACCACCGATATCACGGTAACCGGGGTGGAACCGTGGTTGCTGGGTAACGATGTGCCTACCACGTTCACTTACAATCCGGAAACCGATACTCAGGTGCCTGCAATTCTTGCGGCGTATTTTCTTGATCTGTACAACTTGGCGCTGGCCGAGGGCAACAAATTGCCTAAATTAGCACCCGCCGCTGTGCTCAATCGCGAGTTTGATTTGGTACTTGGCTCCTCCAGCATCCATCCCGCCAAAGCGGATGGGAAGATGCTGGTGATTACCGGAAAAGTTTGCGCTCTCAGCCGCAATCCTGATTTGCTTGGTCTGCTCATTCCACTCAGCGCGGTGGAATCCTTCAATAAGTGGTATGGTTTGCCAATGGCGACGTATCGCCGTTTGCATGTGGAACTGGATTCGATCACGGCGTTAGATGCGTTACGACCGAAGTTGGATGCAATGAAACTCGAAGCGGTGGACCCGGCGGGGCTTTGGCGACGACTCGCGGCGTTTCTTGATTTGATCGGACTGGGCTTTGCCGCTTTGGGGGCACTTGTTTTTGTGCTGGCAATGGCCTATTTGCTTGCCTCGGTCAGTTGGATGCTGGCGCGGCGTCAGCGCGAACGAGCCATGTTCCTGACGCTCGGATGCAGCCGTCGTGAACTCACCATCCTAATGACGGGTGAGACTGCCGTATTAAGTGGCATCGGAATTGCGTTGGGATTGGGACTTTCCGTTGCGTTGTTCCACCTGGCCAATATTTGGTACCATGCGTGGCGCGCCGATCGTACTTACTTGCCAACCGAATTGTTTGCAGCGCCCTGGAGTTGGGTGATTGCCATTGGCTTCATCTGTTGGGGGATTGCGATTTTATTTCCGGGATATCGCATCCATCGCGAATCGCGGGAAACGCCTATCGTTGCCCTGACTGAGGCGGAGATGCGATAGTCATCGCGCATCACCGTTTTTTATTTCATTTTTTTGTCCCTGCCAGAGGAGCATCAATCCATCGGGCGGTTGGTTGTTGTATCCGATGGGGCGGTGGCGTGGATTTTCACAGCCGACAGATAATAATTTAATTATTGTTTTTGCGTCCAGCCATTTTTCCCACGAGGGACATTCCAGCCAGCCGGTTTGTTTCAAATCTTTGTCCACGATCAGCACCCATCCGCCCGGGCGTGTGACGCGAATGAGTTCGCTGACCGCCTGTTCCAAGTTCTGCGTAAATTCGAGACTTTCGCAGGCGAAGGTAACGTCGAAGTAATTATCGGGGAAGGGGATTTCTTCCACCGCACCGATGCGGGTGGGAATATCATCAGGCAGGTGCGCGAGCAGTTCCGGCGAGATGTCCATGCCATATCCGTTGACTTCGGGTGCGTGGATTTTCAACTGCTTGAGAAAACGTCCCTTGCCGCAACCGGCATCCAGCACTTTGTCGCCGGGACGCACCACCGCCAGCAAAGCCTGAAATCGTTCGTCCTCGGGCGAAATTTTTTCGGGCAACAGGTGCGTGATCCCTTTGAAAAAGGCATCGACTCGCAGTGGGTGCGCTGCCAAAAAGAAAACGGAGGCAGCGAGCGCCTCCGCTTTATTGCGTGATAATGCACCGGATTTTTGTTGGCCCTGTTCCAAATGGAGCATGGCCCGATCCGCTGCTTCCTGACAGCCGATTTTATACCAGCATGCGGCCAACTGAGCGATAACATCTGGGTTGTTTTTTTCGATTTGCGTTTCCGCTAAACTTTGCAACAGAGGCACCGCTTGGTCGTGCAAGCCCAGATTCAACAGCGCGTCGAGCGCTGGCACCCTGTCCCGGAGTGGGAGTTTTGCCAGAGCGATTCCTTCCTGGTAAGTGACTGCGCGTTTTGCGATGGCTGTTTCCGGATCAGGCAGGTGCAAAAGACGATTGGCTGCAAGCAGTGCGGGCAGGCTGCACAGGGCGGATAGGGCTTGCTGCCCCTCTGCTTTTTCTGGGAGTTTTTGCAGGATATAATTTGCGGCGCGTTCTAACGCTTGTTTGCAATTTTCTCCGCGTTCCAGCGCTGCGGTTAGTCCCCAGAGCGCCTGCGCAGTGTTGAGGAGCGTCTGGTTTTCAGCATTTGTCCAGGAACCATCCGCTTGCTGACTCGATAACAACCACGCCAGTTGCCGTTGTGCAAAATCGCGATGTCCCAGCGCAAATAAACTGGGAAGTAGCAGGCCGGCCATTCCGGAAGATGCGCCAAGCCCCGCACGTTCCTGGGCGGCTAACCAGCGCAAGACTCGGCGTGGCGCGGCGTCGGGCGAAGGCGCGGGTTTTGCTGCCTGAGCGAGGCGACGCAGAACTTTTTTGCAAAAAGTTTGAACGCCGAACATTTAGTGGGTTCCGTCTAAAGTTGTTTTTAACAACAGGTAGGCATCCAGAAAATATTTAACCGCCCAACTGATTTCCGCATCGGGGAAGTAGGTCGCGCCCTCGCCGTACCCGCCAAAGAATCCGCCCGATGTGTTTTGCAGCGACGCCACGTGCCAGAAGGCGCGGCGTGCGCGATCCGTCTCGCCAAGGCGTGCCCAGATCACGGCGTATTGCGCCAGCCCGGTGGAGCAAACCCACGGCGCTCCGGCGTAGCCGGGAATGGCTCCGTCGCCGCGTTGGTGCGCCTGCATTTTTTGCATGATGCCGCGTGCGTGTTTTTCTTCGTCCAAGTCCAGCAGCGCTTCGACGATGTAGGCGTGA
>DNPO01000371.1:0-3906 GCA_003501375.1 Candidatus Sumerlaeota bacterium
AAACTCGAATCCGACCGACTGGCTGCCATCAGCATCAGTCTTTCCGAAGTCGCGCACTACATCAAGAACCTGCTGCAGGGCATGAAGGGTGGCATGTACTTCATCGACCTCGGCCTCAAACGCGGCGATCTGGACACCACGCGCAAGGGCTGGGAAGTGCTGCAAAAAGGGAATCGCAAGATCGCTTCGCTGGTGGAAAACATGCTGTCCTACTCGCGCGAAATGCCGTTGAATCTGGACAAGCAAAACATCAACTCCATCATTTACGATATTCTGCACCAGATTGACGACTCCGCCGTCGAGCGGAAAATCGCGCTCATTCCGGAAACCACGCGCGACCTGCCGCCGGTATTGATCGATGCGGACCGCATTTACGACGCACTACTCAACCTGATCACCAACGCCATTGACGCAATTGCGGAAGACCGCACTGACGGTTATGTGCTAGTGCGCACGCGCCTCGATGAAACAAAGTCGTTTGTCGAGATTGAAATCAAGGACAACGGCGGCGGCATTCCCGTCGATGCGCAGAACAAGATTTTCAACCTGTTCTTCTCCACCAAGGGCGCACGCGGTTCGGGTATCGGACTTTCCGTTACACGCAAAATTATCGAACTGCACAAGGGAAAAATCCGCTTCGAGACTACCCTGGGCGAAGGCACGTCCTTCTTTGTGCAATTGCCTGCCAAGGCGGAATAAGTTCAACCGGATAGACGGCTTCAACGTCCAGAAATGGCCGCTTTGGAGTGCGGTGGCATGACACCGCTTTGCTGTTGCACGACATGTCGTGCGCTGTTTGTTGTGTTTGATTTTGTTGTTTTCCCCAATAAAAAATGGCATGGGAAACAAAAGAAAAACCGCGCGACATGTCGCGCAACAGCAAAGCGGCATCATGCTGCCGCACTCCAAAGAATAGCTCCCTCTTACTTTGAACCTATCTTGGCGGTTGAACCGCATCGCATCCCAATAAAACGTTCTACCCCAAATGCGTCCGAATTTTCTTCAAACTATCCGGCTTGCCCAGCACAATCAGCGTGTCACCCGACTTGATAACTGTGGACGCTGACGGGTTAAAAAGCATGTTATCATCAGCCGCAGGCCGCACGCCGATCACGATCAAACCCAAGTCGCGCAGCATCGGAACATCCCGTAGCGCTTTGTTGGTAATCGGCGAGCGGTCGCCCACCTGCAATTCCTCAATCTCCACATCCAGTTTACTCGTACGCGTGGCAATCTCGATAAAGTCCACCACGTTCGGGCGCAAGGCAGCCTGAGCAATTTGATGCGCACCCAACATATAGGGCAGGATCACGCGATTTGCTCCCGCACGCAGCATTTTCCGTTCACCCTCAGCCGTCAGCGCCCGACTGACAATCATCAGGTTCGGGTTCAACTGCCGCGCCGACATAGTGATAAATAAATTTTCAGGATCGGCATGCGTAACGGTGATCAGCCCCTTCGCCTTTTCAATCGCGGCCTCCAGCAACACCTCATCCGATGTTGCATCACCCAACACGCAGGGAATGTCGTGCTCTTGCAATTCGATACGTTTGTCCGGGTCGTTTTCGATGACCACAAACGGGATGTGGTCGCGCTGCATGGCGTCGGCGATAATCTCGCCCATGCGTCCGCACCCGCAAATAATATAGTGGTCTTTCATAAAACGAACCCTCCTTTTAACCGTGTGACGCCCGATGGCGTGGCGCAATTCGCCTTCAATGAGTGAGCGCAAAAACATGGAAATGGCAAACGTAACAATCGTCGCGCCAAAGAGCAGCAGGCAAATGGTAAATAATTTGATTGCCGCGGCGTTGGCAGGCGTGCTGGCCTTGCTGGCCAGATCGTCAAACCCCGTCGTGGTCAGGGTGTTGATGGTCATGTACAGCGCATCGATAAAACTCAGATGCGCCAGAATGCGATAGCCCATTACCCCCACGCACGCCACCATGATGAACAGCGCGATGGAAAGTTGCCAGGTATTGCGACGAGCAAAATTGATTAGCGACATGATCCCATATATCTCAAATGCCAAGGTTCGGCAATGTAGCCGGATTCTTTTTCGTTCTCAGGCGTGTAGGAAAGGCGAAAGCCAAACTTCTGGCAATTGTCCTTTACCCAGCGGCCCTCGGGCGTGTTAGCAAAACTTTGCTGCAATTCCGTCTTGGAGTCAAGCCCGGAAATATCCATCGCCGTGCCTAACTGGTGTTCGCTGTGTCCCGGCTTGGCCACCACGTTCTGATTCAGGTCTTTGGTCTTGTCAATCTTCGCGAGATAGAGTTTGCGCTGCGTCTCAAAGGAGCGATAACCCGATACGATGCGCAGTACAATTTTTTCCTTCTCCGCCGCCTCGAATAATTTAACCGCCGCATCTGCCGCTTCTGCGCGCAATTTGGCTTCACGCTTCTCGTCCGACTGCCATTTGAGGGGCAGGATGGTTAAATCAGTTGCCATGTACTCATGCGGCAGGGCACGTTCACGATCCACCTCTTCCTTGCCAAGGGGCAGGTTTTCCTTGGACGGGACGGTGGTTTGGGGAATGACATAGGCCAAGGGCAAATACACACGCTGACCTTTGACCACACCCTCCAGCCAGGAAGAACCGCTCCACTTGCCACTGGGGGAAAGTGTGCTTTTTACCACAGCCCCTTGAATTTCAGCGGGATAAATCAATGGTTTGCCCACATGCTCGGCTTTGCTGGAAGCGGACTGATAGGGAATGATGTGGTCGGACAATACGACCCAGGAAGAAGCATCGGCTGAGGGCGTCATGGCAGGGGTGGCCTTGGTGAAGGTAGCGCTGGAAGTGGGTTTTGTTTTGGGGGAAGCGGATGTTTTTTTATCCGCCGCGTGGGCCGGAAAGCCCAAAAGGGGAAACAGAGCGCAAAGCAAAAGAAAAGAGAAAGAAGAGCGAAACACGAGAGGGGAAACCATTTTCTAAGAGGAATGGGGGAAAGCAACAAAAAAAAGACGTAAAGGACAGCAAGGACAAAAATGACAAAAACACACTGCTTTTCTCTTTTATTTTGTCCTTTAAGTCCTTGCAGTCCTTTGTGTCCTTGCCTTGTTTCAATAAAACTCAAAAAAAGACTTGCGGACATGCAACCGTTTTGTCATACTCATTGAGTTGTCTTGACGCGGGGTGGAGCAGATGGCAGCTCGTTGGGCTCATAACCCAAAGGTCGTCGGTTCGAATCCGGCCCCCGCTACCAAATTTAAGCCCGGCATTTGCAAACGCAAATGCCGGGCTTTTGTCGTTTAAAGAAAAATCCGTAGCCACAAAGAAACGCAAAGAACACAAAGGCAAGACTGTTGCATTGGGAGTACTCATGTTTTATTCCTCTGTGTTCTCTGCGCTCTTTGTGGCTAAACGGTATTATTTTTTCTGTCCGTAATACGCACCAGCACCGTGCTTGCGCAGGAAATGCTTGTCCAGCAACACTTGCGGGATCGGCTTCGCATCGGGCGACAACTTCTCCGTCCGCATTGCCATCGTTGCGACTTCTTCCAACACAATCGCGTTTTCCACCGCATAAGCAGCATCTTTGCCCCAGGTAAATGGCCCGTGACACGGAACCAGCGCGGCGGGATAGTGCATAATCTCCAAATCAAACGTACGGAAACGCTCCACAATCACACGCCCGGTGTTGAGTTCGTAGTTTTCCTTGATCTCTTCAGCGGTCAATTCGCGCGTCAGCGGCACTGAACCATAAAATCCGTCAGCGTGCGTCGTGCCATAGCAGGGAATTTCACGCTTGGCCTGCGCCCAGGCAACCGCGTGCGTCGAGTGCGTGTGTACCACGCCGCCGATTTCCGGGAAGGTCTGGTACATCAGAACGTGAGTCGGCGCATCGGACGAGGGATTCAAGCCGCCCTCTTCGATTTTTTTGCCCGTTTCGAGCGACAGCA
>DNPO01000371.1:4231-5330 GCA_003501375.1 Candidatus Sumerlaeota bacterium
CCAGCGCTGCGGTCAATCCCGCTCACATTACCCCAGGTAAGAACGACCAATCCGGCTTTGACCAAGTCCAGATTGGCCTGCCAGACAGTGTGTTTCAGATCGGCAAAAGACATGGTTATAGGTTCCTTGTAACAAAAAATGGGATGCAAAAGCGCCCCGCGCTTTGCATCCCAGATTAACGAAACCCGCCCGACAATTCAACGGACAAAATCAGTGATTCTTTGCATTACAACGCCCGACGCCGAAACAGGAAGTGCGCTCCACCCAAGAACACCAGCGCATAAACCAACCCATACGCAGTCAAGGTCCACAACGTCCCAGCGGGCAACGGCCCCCAAATCACATTTGCCCCATCCATACTATGGACGACCTTTTCCGATGCGTCGAACAGCGTCAATTGCGGAATGATGAAGTGCAGCGCCAGCAACAGAGCGCGTTGCAAACCGTTCATGTAGTCGTACAACATGTTCATTGCATTCATCAGAATGTGCGACGAGAGGTACAGAATCGCACCCATCGTAACCGCCGCGTCTTCGTTAAGTAGCATGGAGAGGAAAAATACCATCGCAGCAATGACGGCAAAAGCCCAAAATTGCAAGTAAATGGACTGGATGAAGAGCGCTTGATTTATCGGGGCGTTGAGCGTAACGCTGGCAACCATAAAAACAATCATAAACAGGGCGTAACAAAACCCACCCGCCAACAACACGCCCAAGTATTTTCCCAACAGAAATTCCAGTCGCGAAACGGGCTTGGCCAACAACGGATAAATGGTCCGGCTGGAAAATTCCCGCGGTAATTGCCGAGCCGCCAGCAGAATAACCGTAAACGCCGTGGTGACGTTCATAGTCTGCAAACTCACCTCACGATAAAATTTGCCGAGACCCTCCATGTTAAAAAAATGCACACACCGCAGCCCAGCCAACAGCAGGGTGGTAATGAAGACAATGGCATAAATTTCACGGCGGCGCCACGCTTCCAGCATGAGTGTCCAAGCAATGAGGGAGAGGTTTCGGAGGATTTGTCGCATAGAGGGTATTGTGCAAAAAGAGGCGGGAGTGTGCAACAAAAACCGCAAAGGCTTGACTGGAATAGAACC
>DNPO01000249.1 GCA_003501375.1 Candidatus Sumerlaeota bacterium
CGCTCCGAATGCAGCACGCGATCGTAGTGCGCCTGAATACTTTTGCGTCCGTATTTGCGCTCTGCATGGATCGTCAGCAATGGCACAACGGTGGGCAACGCGCCCTTTTGCATCAGGTCGCTGGCGGGTTTCAAGACGGGTTTGTCCAGTTCAATCAGGAACGCGCCAACGTCATTGAACGCACCCACGAACTTACCCGACACATCGTGTCCGTTGACTGACACCGTGATGCGGTCGATGATCTTGGCCAAATTGCGGCTGAGGCGTTTAGGGATGAAGAGCGTTTTTTCGGAAACGGGCAGGCCGTAGAAGTAAACCTCTTGCGGGGCATCGGTGGAAGCATCAGGAAAATCAAAATATGTCCCGTATTTATCCTCGCTTCTTTGTCGGAAGGTAATTTTTACCTCGGTGATGACGGCGTCAAAGTCGCGTTCAGCCTTTTTCTGGATTTCGTCCAACTGCACAAATGACAGGGAGTGTCCGGCGAGCAAATCCTTGCCATACCACAGCGGCGGTTGACCAGGTGTGGCATTTAACGCGTTTTCTGGAAGGCCAATGCCGACTGGTTGTTTATCGGAGTTCAACAGCAACACTGGGCAGTCGGCTGCATTCGGTAGCGGCCCAACACGCGATAGTACTGGTAAGCGCGATCCCCCGGGCAGCCAGGTCATTTTGTCGCCCGTGGACGTTACGATGCTGGCGGGTTTCGATAAGGTCGAGGCAAACAGCGCCTTCCCGTTTTCTTCCCGAAAAGACAGACCGTAAAAGGTATTTTCGGGTGACACGCTTGCTGCCGGTTCGGCAAAGGCCAGTGGTTGCAGGGCGAGTTTAGCGGGTTCATCCGCTTTCAAAATCATGCCGGGCGAATCAAGCAGCAACGATTGGCGAGTCGCCCGGCTGATGCCGCCGCGCAGGTTGTCGATCTCGATATAGTCCAGATACTCGTCTTGCAAGAGAGCGTCGAAGGTCATCACCTGATCGGGAGCAATGGCAATCCCGCCCGCGTATAATGCGCGTTTTTGCTCCAAAAAAGGTGCGTAACGCGCAGCACTTTCGGCGTTGAACGAACTCCATTCGCCCATGCCCTGCGCTTTTTCTTCGCTGCGTTTGAAATGATATTTTATTTGGACAAAGGAGGGGATAAATCTTTGGATTTCGTCATGCGATAGGGGCTGAGTATCGCTGGTGGGCGCGTCGGAAAGAGCAGGCGCAGCAAGCACAAGGAAAAGAAGCGGGAGAATCAGGCGGAGAAGGGATGGCATTTTGCGGAAACCCGCCTCTCGTGTTTGTCCTTTTCGTCCTTGCAGTCCTTTATGTCGCTGGGAAAAAGGACATAAAGGACCGCAAGGACTGCAAGGACAAAAAACAGAACAACGAAATCCAGTTTACGACGCCACGTTCTTCAAAAAATCCTCATACGCCAAGGCAATTCCCTCGCGCAGCGACGTCTTGGGTTTCCACCCGAGCGACGCGAGCAACGAGGTATCGAGTAATTTACGTGGCGTGCCGTCCGGCTTGGTCGTGTCCCATTCCAGGTCGCCTGCATAGCCCACCACATCGCGCACCACATTGGCCAACTCGCGAATCGGGAGTTCTTTGCCATAACCAATGTTTACCAGCGGGGCGGCGGTTTCCTTGCTGACCAGCGTGCTGTACTCGGCTTCCGGCATGTTCATCAAATGCATGCACGCATCGGCTAAGTCGGCGCTGTAGAGGAATTCGCGGCAGGGCGAACCCGTGCCCCAGAGCGTAACCGTGGGACTGTTGCCTACCTTTGCCTCGTGCATTTTACGGATAAGCGCGGGCAACACGTGCGAGGTTTCCAAATTATAGTTGTCACCGGGGCCATACAGATTCGTCGGCATGACGGCTAAGTACTGTGTTTTGTACTGGCGGTTGTAAGCCCAGCACATTTCGATACCCGCGATTTTGGCCAACGCATATGGCCGATTGGTTGGCTCCAGCGGGCCAGTCATCAGATATTCTTCGCGCATCGGTTGGGGGCAATCGCGGGGGTAAATGCACGACGACCCGAGGAACAGCAAGCGTTTCACTCCGTTTTTCCACGACTGGTGGATGAGCGCATCTTGAATTGCCAGGTTTCTGCGGATAAATTCGGCGGGGTATTGGGAGTTTGCCAGAATACCTCCCACATGTGCGGCGCAGACAAAAACAATTTCCGGTTTTTCCTGAGCGAAAAATGCTGCGACAGCGTGGGAATCTTCCAGGTCAAGTTCCGCGTGCGTGCGCAGGAGCAGATTGGTGCAACCCTGTTCCTGGAGACGGCGGGTAACGGCAGAACCAACCAAACCGCGATGGCCTGCAACAAAAATTCGGGATTCAGGCGTGAGATACATGATAGAAACTTTCCCAAGATAAAGATAAGCCTCAGAGGGCGACTATTCGTTATAATTTGGCGTCTTAAACCCATGCGCCCGGTTAAGTTGGTCTTTTTCGGCCAGCATCAAGTCTTCTCGCACCATCTCGCTAACCAATTCTTCGAACGACACGCGCGGATTCCAGCCCAGTTTCGTTTTGGCTTTGGTCGGATCGCCCAGCAACGTGTCCACCTCGGTCGGGCGGTAGTAGCGCGGGTCAACGGCAACAATCACGTTGTCGTGGCGGCCAGACGGCAGGCCGCTGGTGGCAACACCCACCTCTTCCACGCCCTTGCCCTTCCACTCAATCTGGATGCCCAGTTCGGCGCAGGCACGCTCCACAAAGTAGCGAACGGAGTATTGCTTGCCGGTGGCGATGACGAAATCCTCCGGTTTTTCCTGCTGGAGAATCAACCACTGCGCTTCGACGTAATCGCGGGCGTGGCCCCAGTCGCGGAGCGAGTCGAGGTTGCCAAGGTAAAGTTTTTCCTGAAGCCCCATTTTGATACGCGCCACCGCACGGGTGATTTTACGAGTAACAAACGTTTCGCCACGGAGGGGCGATTCGTGATTAAACAGAATGCCATTGCAGGCAAACATGTCGTACGCTTCGCGGTAGTTCACCGTAATCCAGTAGGCGTAAATTTTAGCGGCGGCGTAGGGCGAACGGGGATAAAACG
>DNPO01000176.1:0-2495 GCA_003501375.1 Candidatus Sumerlaeota bacterium
ACGAGATTGAACAGGAACGTCGCGAGGGCTATTCCTGGTATTCCTACACGCCGTCGAAAGCGTTGCAAGTCTGGCCCGAATGGAAAAAGAAAAATCCGGCAAAATAATCGGAACGTTTCTTTTTTCTCGGCAATTTCATAACTTAAAAATTAAGGTTGGTTCATGCCCCTTCTCTCGTCCCTCCCACTCCCCACCCAGGCCCTCTTCGACCAGTTCGCACAACTGCTCATCACCGCGTCGCAGGAAATGAACCTGACCGCCGTAACCGACTTGGAAGGAATTCGCGTCCGGCATTTTGAAGACTCGCTCGCGGCGCTGCCGACACTCGAAGCGTTCCGCGCGGAACAAAAACTCAATACGGTTCGGTTGCTGGACATTGGTTCCGGCGCGGGATTTCCGGGCCTTGCGCTTGCGCTCGCCGCGCCGTGGTTACGCGTTACCTCACTCGAAGCCACGGGGAAAAAGGTGCGGTTCCAACAAAGCATCATCGACGCACTCGGCCTGACCAACGCCACTGTTCTGCAAGACCGCGCCGAAGACCTAGGCCACGATGCGCCACATCGCGACCGCTATGACATTGTAACCGCACGCGCATTTGCCCCGTTACCCATTTTAGCAGAACTAACTTTACCGTTTGTGCATCCCGGCGGACTCCTGCTCGCTTGGAAGGGTGCGCGCCTGCCGGAAGAACTCGCCGAAGCGAAACTTATCCTATCGATTCTGGGCGCGGGCGCACCACAGGAGATTGCTTACACGCTACCCGGTATCGCAGAAGCGGAAAGCCATTTCCGCATTGTCGTTTTCCCCAAGAAAAAACGCACACCGCCCACCTATCCCCGTCCCATGAGCAAGATCAAGAAAAGCGTAAAATAAAAACAAAACCCTTCACCGCGAAGGGTTTTGTTCTTGTTTTTCATCCCTCTTGCAGAAAACGCCCTCGCCCTCTACAATGAAGGGGTAAGGAGTTTTCTCATGGCAAAGTCCACCCCCTCCCCCAAAAAACATGCAGGTGCGTCGTACCTCCGCGTCGTCGGCGCCCGCCAACATAATCTCAAAAATATTTCCGTTACCATCCCCCGCAACTCGTTTACGGTTATCACCGGGCTGTCGGGTTCCGGCAAGTCCTCGCTGGCCTTCGACACCATTTATGCGGAGGGACAGCGCCGCTACGTCGAAAGCCTGTCCTCCTATGCACGGCAGTTTCTCGACCAAATGCAGAAGCCAAACGTGGACCATATCGAGGGGCTTTCGCCTGCGATTTCGATTGAGCAGAAAAGCGTTAGCAAAAACCCGCGTTCCACCGTCGCGACCGTGACGGAAATCTACGACTACCTCCGCATTTTGTACGCCAGCATTGGCAAGCCGCACTGCCCCGAATGCGGCTTGCCGTTGGAAGCGCAGAGCGTGCAGCAAATTGTGGATCGCCTACTGGCGCAGCCCGAAGGCACGCGCCTGATGGTGCTGGCTCCGCTGATTCGCGGACGCAAGGGCGAGTACAACGCGTTGTTTGAGCAGGCCCTGCGCGAGGGTTTTACCCGCGCCGTTGTCGATGGAAAAATGATTGAGTTGGAGAATCCACCGGAACTGAACAAGAAGGTCAAGCATGACATCTTTGTTGTCATTGACCGCATTGCAGTAAAAAAGGATGTGCGGCAACGCCTAACGGACTCGGTTGAGATGGCGTTGAACAAATCCGAAGGGTTGGCTGCTGTGCAGGTTGTTGACGCGGACGGCAAGTTCGAGGAACCGCAAATTTTCAGCCAGAAAATGGCCTGCCCGGAACATGGGCCGCAAATGGTCGAACTGACACCGCGCATGTTCTCGTTCAATAATCCCTATGGCGCTTGCCCCACTTGCAAAGGCATCGGCACGCGCATGGAAGCGGACGAAGACCTCGTGGTGCCCGATCCCACCAAAAGCATCAACGAGGGATGCGTCGCGGTGTGGCGCAATTTTTTCACCAACAAGTGGGGACAGCCGCTCAAGGAACAAAGCGACGCCTGGAGCGCGCAACAGATTCGCAGCCTTTGCCACAATTTTGATATCGACATGGATACGCCGTTTAATAAGTTGCCGCGCGGCAAGCAGAAAATTATTTTGGAGGGTACGCACGGCAAAGAGTTTCAGGTCTACTACCAATCCAAGCGTGGCAACACGTGGGACTTGCGCATGGAATGGGAGGGCGTGCTGCACCAGATCGAACGCCGTTGGCGGCAAACCAATTCGGAGCAAATGCGCGAGTATTGGATGCAGTACTTCAGCGACAAGCCGTGTTCCGATTGCGACGGCACGCGGCTGAAACCCGAAGTTCGCGCGGTAGATGTTCACGGCAAGGGCATCACGGAATTTACATCCCAGTCCGTTATGAACGCGTTGCTTTTTTTGGAAGAGACCGAATTTACCCCGTTTGAAATAGAAGTAGCGCGCCTTGTCCTGAAAGAAATCAAGGATCGTTTGACCTTCTTGAAGGACGTGGGGCTGGGCTATCTCACCCT
>DNPO01000176.1:2820-4025 GCA_003501375.1 Candidatus Sumerlaeota bacterium
ACCCAAATCGGTTCGCAACTGGTCGGCGTGCTCTACATTCTGGACGAGCCATCCATCGGCCTGCACCATCGCGACAACCAAAAACTGATTGAGACGTTGGAACACCTGCGCGGATTGGGCAACACCGTCATTGTGGTGGAGCACGACGAAGAAACTATTCGCGCAGCGGACTATGTCATCGATCTGGGGCCCGGTGCGGGACGCCTCGGCGGTGAAGTCATCGCGGAAGGAACGCCGAAGGAGATCGAGAAAAATCCGAAATCCATCACGGGGCTTTACCTATCCGGGAAGCGCAAAATCGAGGTTCCAACTTCACGCCGCGTTGCCGAAAAGGGTGCCGAACTGGTGGTGCGCGGCGCATCGGCGCATAACCTGAAAAATTTGGACGTGGCTTTTCCGCTGGGCGTGCTGACGGTCGTAACCGGCATTTCGGGTTCGGGCAAGTCCACACTCATCAACGACATTTTGTCGCGCGCGCTATCGAAACATTTTTACGGCAGCAAAGAAATTCCCGGCAAGCACCGCGGCATAGACGGGATTGAAAAAATTGACAAGGTAATCAATGTCGATCAGTCCCCCATCGGACGCACGCCGCGTTCCAATCCCGCGACGTATGTCGGGCTGTTCTCGCTCATTCGCGATTTGTTCGCCGGGCTGCCCGAATCCAAGGCACGCGGTTACAAACCAGGCCGGTTCTCGTTCAACGTGGCGGGTGGGCGCTGCGAAAACTGCAACGGCGACGGGCTGATCTGTATTGAAATGCACTTCCTGCCCGATGTGTATGTCGAGTGCGAGGTTTGCAAGGGCCGCCGCTTCAATCGCGAGACGCTCGAAATCTTCTACAAGGGTAAGAGCATTGCCGATGTGCTGGAGATGACGGTCGAAGAGGCGCTGGACTTTTTCCAGAACATCCCCGCGATCCATAACAAGTTGCAAACTTTGTTTGACGTTGGGCTGGCATACATCAAATTGGGGCAGTCGGCCACCACGCTTTCCGGCGGCGAGGCGCAACGCATCAAACTCTCTCGCGAACTGGGCAAGCGCGGCACGGGTAAAACCTTCTATATTTTGGATGAGCCAACCACCGGTCTGCACTTCGAGGACATCAAGAAGTTGCTGGAGGTGCTGAATCGTCTGGTGGATCAGGGCAACACGGTGGTGGTAATCGAGCACAATCTGGACGTCATTAAAACGGCGGACTGGAT
>DNPO01000209.1:0-4777 GCA_003501375.1 Candidatus Sumerlaeota bacterium
CAATTAAGCAAAGCCGCGAAAAAATAGAGCAAGGGCGTGAACGGATGAACCAGAGTCGCGCAACCATTGAGCAGAGTCGCGCAACAGTCGAAGCGAGTTGTCGGCAATTTCAAAAACACAGTTTGTTTCTTCTCGTTCTCTCAGCCCTCATGATTCTTGCAGGTGTGATTCTAATCTTAATGAGGTATAACCACAGTGTTTTCTTGATTTGTGGGGGTATTTTTTGTTGGGTGATCCGCGAGTGGGCAAAAAAGAAAATAGATGCGGCTGTCAAACAGATGGCGACCGCTGAAGAGAGGTTCGAAGATGCCAAAAAACAGTTTGCAGCGGCGGATGAAAAAATGCAGGCAGTAGAGGAATTGATTCAAAAACAAGTAAAGTAGTTTTGAGAGAGTTCACACATTGATAGAAACTACAAATTCAGTATTTATCAACAGGCAACCACTCTCCTGTTGAATTCGTACCCAGTTACAGAAACCCGCAACCTCGATCTCGCCGTTTTGTGTAAACTTCAGCATGGGCATGCAAAATTTGCGCAGACAAGTGGGGCTTCTGACTATTTTATGCACAAATGACGACAAGACAGAAAACCTCCGGATATTTTTGGAGGGCCAAAGGCACTGATAGAGAAAACACCTATTTCGGAGTCCTGTAATTACTTTGTGTTTTCGTATCCAACTTGTTTTCTGCCTGTATTTTCTTAAACCAAAATATGGCATGATGTTTGCATCCCTTAAGACTCGGGATGTTTTACATCTCAGATTTCCTCATACAGTTAAGGAGGGATAACCATGAATAAAAAAGAGTCCAACTGGTCGAGAAGAAAATTCATCACCGTGGGTTCGGCTGCGTTGATCGCATCGCCTTTGCTGGTTGGCACCGCAAAGTTATTTGCTATGGGCGTAGACGATGCGCCCAAGGCGTCTGCACCTGGCGCAGCCGCTAAAGGAACTAAGATTTATAAGATTGGTGAAGGGTGTGTGGGGTGTCAGGCATGCAGAACGTTTTGTCCCGCCCAAGCCATACGCTTTGGCAATTGCGGAAACGAGATAGACCAGAGGAAATGCCAACATTGCGGCGCGTGCTACCGGGAATGCAATATCAGCGTCATCTCTGAAACGACCGTGGAGTGAGAACTTGGCTCTTGTGCTTGTGAAAGGAAATGCAAATGTCAACGAAAACCATGACTTGTGATTTAGTGGTGATTGGTGCGGGTGGATCGGGCCTTGTTGCGGCCGTTAAGGCGTCCGAAGATGGCATCAAGAATGTGATTGTTATCGAAAAAGCCAAAAAACCGGGCGGGGCGAGTTGGTTTGCTGGCGGCCCGGGAGTTGGAAGCCAAGGAGGCGGAGGTGGTATGGGTGGCCCCGGTGGTCAGGGCGGCGGAATGGGTGGCCCCGGTGGTCAGGGCGGCGGAATGGGTGGCCCCGGTGGTCAGGGCGGCGGAATGGGTGGCCCCGGCGGAGGACAAGGCGGTGGAATGGGAATGCAGGGCGGGGGGGGCGGTATGGGCGGCCCCGGTGGTCAAGGTGGTGGAATGGGAATGCAGGGCGGGGGGGGCGGTATGGGCGGCCCCGGTGGTCAAGGTGGTAGTGGCGGCGGTTCTCAGAATCTTATGGGGCAGTTCACCAACTGGTTTACCAACAAGGTTGGATCTTCCAACCTAGTAAAAACAGCGCGCATGGAGAAATATAAAGACCTCCCCGATCCGTCCATCGGGCCAGGCCGTGGGGGCACTTTTACCGTTCTGAAGATGGTGGAATTCTGCCAAAAGCAGGGAATTCAAGTATTGTATGAGACGCCCGCGAAAAAATTCATCACCAACGCTAACGGTAAAGTTATCGGCGTGCAAGCGGATACCAAGGACGGCGAACTGACAATCAACTGCAAGGCGTGCGTTATCGCAGCGGGCGGATTCGGTCGCAATTACGAAAAACTCAAAAAGTACTGGCCCGAAGAATACAACGGCAAGGAAATATTTTTCCTTTGCCCTCCCGGCATGATGGGCGACGGCATTGATATGGCCGAGGCAATCGGGGCGCATATTGATCAGACGAAATGGAGCCAGGATGCCGCAGGAGGATTTTATTCCGCTCACCCCATGCACCACCCCTATTCGTGGGCGGTGCAGTCCCTGATGCAACAGCCGGGACTTGTGTATATCAATTTGGAGGGCAAAGTCTGGCAGCAGGGCCGAGGGGGAGGTTCACTCGCCTCGCAGCCAGGAGCCGCAGTATACGCGGTGGCGGATAATGATACGATCGAAACACTCGGAGCACAGTTAGCCAAAAGTGAAGGAAGTCGTGGCGGCATGGTCGCAAGCATGTTGAAAGACCCCAATTCCACGGAATCCAAAGCGATCAAGAAGTGGAAAGAAGACCTCGAGTACGAGGCGGCCATTGACGATGATGGCGCGGGCGGCAACCATGTGAAAAAAGCCAACACCCTGGCAGAACTTGCCAAGAAAATGAACATCGCTCCAGCGGTATTCATCGCCACAATAGAGAGTTGTAACAAGTCTGGCGGCGGCGGTGGAATGCAAGGCAACGGAATGCAGGGAGGCCCCGGTGGTGGAATGGGAATGGGCGGCCCGGGGGATGGAATGCAAGATGGCGACATGGGAATGCAGGGAGGTGGAATGCAAGGCGGAGGCATGGGCGGTCCGGGAGGCGGCGGACAATCGAATAAACAAATTAAGACGGCTCCCTTTTGGGCCATTTACGGGCATCGCGTTTCGCAATGCACCAAAGGCTTGCATGGCATAGCCGTCAATAATAATTTTGAAGCGCTCAACAACAAGGGCGAGGTGATGCCTGGGTTATATGCGGCAGGCGACACCTGCACCATCTACGGAGGACTGGTTCTTCAAGGCGGTCCAGCCGGCCAGCGTTTGAGCCAAAACGTTGCCGCTGCGAACCAGAATGTTTCGGTCAGCAGCAATCTCCTCGCAACTACGCCCTCTCCATGCGGCGGTTCGATGGCAGCCTTTATGTCTGGTTACAGCGCTGGCGTACATGCTGCAGAATATCTGAAAAAAACCTGAGTTAGGGAGGAACTCCTCAAAGTCTAAACGTGACAATTTTGGGCGTCTTGGAAGGACGCAAGTAGTGCTTCTTCTTGCTACTGGGAGCAATATTTTTGTTACTGGCGGGCGTGGTGTTAACCAATCACATTATTTGAACATTCTGCCCTTAGCAACAAGACGCCCTTGGCACTGCAAATCGAGGGGATGGGAGATTGACAAAATGGCGAAAACACGGTTGGTTTTCTCGCGGTGGGCGGATTTGCGCTGGGGCTTGCGTTGGATGTCCTCGTTTTCCGCAAGTTCCTGTTTAAATTGTTTGATTTCTCCATGCCCGCCTTGGCTGCGCTGGGGTTTTTCTATACCATCATGATGTATGGATTTTTCATGGGAATGCCCGCGTTTAACAGCATGATTGGCATTGTTGCAACCTAAGTTGTTGTGAGAGGCGGCATGCTGAAGCACGACAGTCCCAAGGAAACCGTGCAAAAGAGCAAATATGCCGAGATTCTGTCTTCACTTTATCTCTTGCTCTGCTGCGTTTGCACAGCCGTGCTTGCCTTGAATCAGGAGTCGGTCGGTTCCGAAGTAAAACACATGTTCCATCTTCCGTTCGAGGTAACCCCCGGAATTGTTTGGATGCTGATTTTCGGTGGCACGGGCTTGCTGCTGCTTTTTCAGTTTGTGTGCTCACAATGGATTACGCACAAAATGTTAAACAAGGCATTTTCGGGGGCGTAGCGAGGCAAATCGCAATTCCATTTCAACCCCATGTTTGTTTCCTTGCACTTTTATCCATTTCTGTTTAAGGTTTTCCTTGTGTGTTTGGCGAGGGGCGGCTGTCGAGAAGCCTTCCCTTATCTCACGTAAAGACGCAAAGAAATCAGCGCGCATCGCAGGCGTTTATACGGAAAACCGCAATATGAAAATTACCTCACTTTACCTCAAGGGCTGCAAGGCGATCAAGGAACTGAACCTTCCCGAAGATGGGCTGGGGTGGAATGGCGCGTTCCCCGATATTGTGCTGTTGGGCGGGCCGAACGGTGGTGGGAAAACGACGTTGCTGGAGTATTTGGTTTTTTGGCTACGTTATATGCTGGATGATACCAACGAAGAATTCAGAAAAATAAGACTCTCACTACACAAATATTTTCACAGGGCTGATTGTGACAGCAGTTACATTGAGATTGCTTGTTGTCGCGAACAGTCCGATGTAAAAGCCATTCGTTTTAGAAAAGATCAGAACTCAGAACCTGTTCATAATTTGGACGATCCTTTGATAGTTCAGTTTCTGAAAGAGGCTCAAGATTCACACACACTTCCTCGTGTACTCTATTTTCCTTCTGAATCTCGTCGATTGATTATTCCGCAAGAAGAATTCAAATCCGCAGGAAAATTGCCGGAGCAAGATAACAACGTTTATCAATGGTCTCCACCGGAGAATTGGAAAGAATCTATCGAGGCACTTCTTTACGCCGCCCGCTGGGAAGATTTAAATGCCAAAGAAGAAGGTATCGATCAACCTTCCAAGTTTGAAGCCTATGCGCAGGAATTCAGCAATTTCCCCGGCAATACGGGCAAGACCTTGCGTTGGATCAACGGCGAACTGTTTGTCGTAAAAGACGGCGTACAACACACGCTGGAAGAACTGAGCAGCGGCGAAAAACAACTTTTGTTATTGCTTTCGGATTTGCGCTGGCGTTGGCGACCGGGTTCGCTGGTGCTGATCGACGAACCGGAATTGCACCTGCACAC
>DNPO01000209.1:5105-7021 GCA_003501375.1 Candidatus Sumerlaeota bacterium
GCCACCCAAAGCAGCCACTTGTTCGAAATTGCCGAACCGGGCACGAAAGTCTTGCTGGGCAAGGGAGACTTTTAATGGACGAGAAGCAAATTTTACGGGAATTAGAAGCGGATTTGCAATCTGCGCCTGCAAAGAAAGTTGTGTATCTGGAGGGCAAGACTGACCCTGAAGTTTTTTACGCACTGGCCGGAAAAAAATATGCTGCTGGCGATTTACTGGATGGCGTACTGGTCAAAGGATTGCGTGACAAGAAGTCAGGAACGGGTTGCACCAGTGTCATCAACCGTGTGGAAGTTGCACAAAAGTGCAGTTATCCAGGCATATATGGGATATTGGACGGCGACGGCTTGCCGTACAGTAATCTCGTCAAGCGATTCGATTCCCCGTTTTCAGGGCCCTTGTTTTACTGGAAAACCTATTGTATTGAGAACTTGCTGGTAAAGAGCTGCTGGCCTGAAACTTGGGAAACAGCGCCCGATTGGGCTGCGGAATTTAGGAACTATGCACCTTACACCGCCTTGAATCGTATTCACGCTACTTTGCAACAGGCCTTGACCTCTCTCGGATTGAAAAAGTTTGTTCAGCCCGCACAACAAGAAGCTCTCTTGACAAAGGGAGCGGTTTTAGCGAAATTGGAACAGGGCAAAAATTTGATTGCCCAACACAACGTAGCGGAAGATTTTGAAAAAGAAGTTGGCGCTTTTGAGCAAAGTCTTGGAAATTTGGATGAGGCGCACGCTCTGCTCAATGGAAAATGGATTTTTTCTGATTTTATCCCGCGTAAGTTCCCGTCGAAAACTCCTGAGACAGCAAGAAACGAATGGATTGCCGCTTTGATTGCGGCAGGCGGAAACGCCGAAGTGAAGGAATTTTGGAATCGTTTGAAGAGTTTTTAATATCGCGCATAGCGTCAATAACATCTCAATCAGTCATAAGGAAACCCAGTAAATGATCGTCGTTCTTGATTTCGGCTCCCAATATAGCCAACTTATCGCCCGTAAAATCCGCCAACTCAATGTGTATACCGAGATTGTGCCGTTCAATACCACCCTCGCGCAGATTAAAAAAATGAAGCCGCAGGGTATCATTCTTTCCGGTGGGCCGGCCAGCGTCTACGCTGAAAATGCGCCCCAACTCGACAAGCGCGTGCTGGAACTGGGCGTGCCCGTGCTGGGCATTTGCTACGGTCTTCAGTCCATCGCTCACAAACTGGGCGGTAAGGTGGAGCACTCGGAAAAACGCGAATACGGCCATGCGGACGTGATGTGCGATTCGAAAGACCCCTTCTGGAATGGCCTGGGCGCCAAGCAGAAGGTGTGGATGAGCCACGGGGACAAAGTGGTGAAGTTGCCCAAGGATTTCAAGGCGCTGGGCAAGACCGATACCTGTCCGTTTGCCGTGGTGCGCCATGCCAAGTTGCCGATCTACGGCGTGCAGTTCCACCCGGAAGTACACCACACGGTCAAGGGAAACGACATTCTGCGGAACTTTGCCGTGGACGTTTGCGGTTGCGCGACTGATTGGCGCATGCACGACTTTGTGGAAAAAACCATCGCTGATTTGCGCGAGCACGTTGGCGACCGTCGCGTGGTGTGCGCCGTGAGTGGCGGCGTGGACTCGACTGTCATGGCCGTGTTGCTGCACCGCGCCATTGGCGATCAGTTGGTTCCTGTTTTTGTGGACAACGGGGTGTTGCGTAAGGATGAGGTGCAGGACGTGATTGAGCGTTTCAACGGTCTCGGGATCAAGATCAAACTGGCGAAATCCGGTTCGCGTTTCCTCAAGCAATTGAAGGGCGTGAGCGATCCCGAGAAGAAGCGCAAGATTATTGGCCGCACCTTTATCGAGGTGTTCTTCGATTACCTCAAACCTACCGATTTCCTTGCGCAGGGCACGCTCTACCCCGACGTCATCGA
>DNPO01000022.1 GCA_003501375.1 Candidatus Sumerlaeota bacterium
CGGGTAAATAAGATACGCACGATAATATCTCCTTTAAAAGTCGCGGATTCAAGTTCCAACCCCCACGCCTGGGGGTGAAGTGTTCTGACAAAATACCTTGGGCGGGGTGAAAAAGCCAAGAACTTTTCTCGGACGATTGTTGAGACGCTGCATCGCGAAATCCAAGTACGACTGCGGGACGATCCTCAATATCCACGCGGCCCGGAATACGTCCACATAAGTAGGCTTTGAGGAGTTCCTGCGCCCTCATCCCAGTTTTTTGTCCTTTCTCTTTGCGCTTTACATTTTTTTTAGTATAATCGTTCGCTATGATCTCCCCCCTGCCCCCATCTACCCTTCGCGTCCTCTTCCTCAACCCCCCGGACTTACAGGGCGGGCTCTGGATGAAGGAAGTCGGTCGGTGCGGACGCAAATCCATCGGTGGCGAAATCTGGCCACAAACCGGGTTAGCATATTTGGCCGCAATGGCCGAACGCGCAAGAGCCGAAGTCTTTTTGCTTGATGGTATGGTTGACTCGCTCTCCTTGGAAGACTTGGTGGAAAAGGCGCGTAAAGTCTGGCGCCCGCACCTCATCATCGCCAACAGCGCCACACCCACTCTGAGAAACGATGCGGTTATTTTAGAGCGTCTGCGCGAGGCAACTGATGCGCTCTGCGGTTTTGCCGGCCCGCACGTTTCCGCCTTGCCAGAGGAAACACTGCGTGACACCTCGGCGGATTTCGGTCTGATCAACGAGGCGGAAGATACCGTTGCGGAAATGGTGCGCGCCCTTTCCGAGGGCAATGAAATTTCTTCCATCCCCGGCATTGTTTACCGCAACATGCACACGGGCGAGATCGTTGTGAATCCCCCACGCCCGCTCATACACGAACTGGATAGTTTGCCTCTGCCCGCGCGGCACCTGCTGCCCAACGACAAATATCGCATGCCGTTTTTCGCCGACCATCCGTTCGCCACGCTGATTCCCAACCGCGGTTGTCCCTGGCCCTGTACCTTCTGTCGCGCCGGACGCGTCTGGGGAAAGAAAGTGCGCCAGCGTTCAGTCGCCAACGTCATGGCTGAAATCAAAGAACTCGGCGAGCGCTACGGCATTCACCACCTCGCGTTCATGACCGACTCGCTCACGCTGAAAAAGGACTGGGCGCAAGACCTGTTTGAAAACTTGCTGGCCCTGCCGCAACCCATCGAATGGGTTTGTAACAGCCGTGTCGATGCGGTCGATCCCGACCTACTGCGCCTCATGCGCCAGGCCGGGTGCAAAATGATTTCCTACGGTCTCGAATCCGGTTCGCAAGTTGTGCTGGACGCGTGCAAAAAAGGCATTTCGCTCGAACAAAGCGAACGCGCCATTCGCCTCACGCGCGAAGCGGGCATTCCCAGCATGGGCTACTTTATCCTTGGCCTGCCCGGCGAGACGCGCCAAACCGTGCAAGAATCCATCGCGTTCGCCAAGCGCATCGCGCCCGATTACGTCAACTTCCACATCGCCACACCCTTTCCCGGTACTGAACTTTTCGAGCAGGCCGTGGCGAATAATTGGCTCACCAGCACGGACTGGAACGACTTTGAAGAAGAAGGTGCAGCCGTCATGCAAGTGGGTGAATTGACCATTCCCGAACTGGAAAGTTTGCAAAAGCAGGCCATGCGGGCGTTTTACATGCGCCCCTCCAAAATTTTCCAAGAACTGGCGCGTTTGCGTTCCTGGCCGGATTTCAAGGCAAAAGCCAAAGCGGGATTGCGGATGCTGGCCACTCTCGGTGGCAAGAAAAAAAATAAAATATGAGAGCGTACACGCAGGATTTTGACCATGATCGCGTTTTGCTTCCTGCAGCGCTTGCGGCGAAAGAAAGAACGCAATATTTTGTTTAGCTCCAAATTGCCGTTTACCCCAATTTCCCTTTTTTCTGAGTGATTGGGCTGTAGCGTTTGGCGCGGGGAGTTTAGTGTTATGTATATACGCCTTGCAACTGAATCTGATCTTTCGGCCATCAACGCCATATATAATTACTATGTTTTAAATTCAACAGCGACCTATCAAATAGAACCGTCTACGCCTGATGAGCGTTTGGCTTGGTTCCATGCGCACGATGCGGAGCACCCGGTTACGGTGGTGGAGGAGGAGTCTGCCCATGGCCTCGTGATTCTCGGTTGGGGCGCGCTATCGCGATTCCATGAGCGGGCTGCGTTTCGGCAAACGGTTGAGGATTCTGTGTATCTTCACCATGACTATATAGGACGGGGAATTGGAAAATTGTTGTTGGTTGATTTGATTGAGCGAGCGCGTGCTCATGGGCATCACACGATCATCGGAGTGGTTTCTGCCGAGCAAACACCTTCGTTGACACTACATCAACAACTTGGGTTTGTGCATCAAGGCACCCTTACTCAGGTGGGACACAAATTTGATCGTTGGCTGGATATTACGTATTTGCAACTGACCCTGTAGAAATTATTCGGTCATGCGGAATGCGATCCAAATCCCCAGTATACCGCCCACCCCGCTGGCAAGCAAAGCCGACATGGAGAGGATGCTCGTGTCACCCCAGAGCGATGGGATGTATCCTCCAACTATGGTACCGAGTGTCATACCGACCATAATGTAGAATTTTCGTGACATGAGGGTGAGCGCTTTCTAAAGGTGGGATGCACGTTCCTGCATATAACGTAATACCAGAATTCAGTTCCTCATTGCAATCCCTGCGCTGGTGGTCGGACGTATAAAATTTTAATCTTGGAATCTAAATAGTTTTTTTGCATTTGCCATTGTGCGTGCGGCGACCTCTTCGAGAGGAAGCATAAGTTCATGTGCCAGCCGCATGGCGGTCGCATGCAGAAAAGCCGGTTCGTTGCGTTTGCCCCGGTGCGGCACGGGTGCAAGATAGGGCCCATCGGTTTCCAGAATAAGCGCGTCCAGCGGCACGGCATGCACGGTTTCACAAATATCGTCATTTTTCTTAAACGTCAGTACACCCGTAACGCCGAGCAAAAAGCCCATTTTCACCAACTCCGCACCCTGTTTTGCCGTACCACCAAAACAATGCACAACACCGGGAATTTCGTTAATGTGTTTTTCTCGTACCACTTCAATAAATAAGTCATACGCATTGCGGACATGAAAACTAATCGGTAATTTAAACTCGCGCGCAATCTCTACCTGCGCCAGAAACGCTTCTATTTGTTGGTCGCGTGGGGACAGGTCGTAGTAAAAATCCAACCCAATTTCGCCCACCGCCACGAGTTTTCCGCAGGCTTTCCCTTCCGCACAGAGCGCGCGTAGTTCCGCTACCGCTTCATCGTTCCATTGTGACGCGTTGTGCGGATGCACGCCCGCGATGCAGTACAATTCCGGTTTGCTCTTGGCCAGTTCCAGCGCATCGCGACTGGAAGCGAGTTGGTCGCCCACCACCACCACACGATCCACCCCGACCTTGTGTGCACGTTGCAGCACAGCGTCCAGATCGTCGTGGAACTTTTCATCAGCCAAATGGCAATGCGTGTCGATTAATGTCATTCCGCACCCTTTAACTTCCACACCGTGGGGCGCTGCCCCACACCCCGCAAGGAACTTCGTTCCTTGACCTTGCGTTCTTCAAAAATCCAAACCCCAGAGTCGCGTGGCTTCGAGCCACGCGACTCTGGGGGTTGGATTTTTGCAGAACGCAAGGTCCAGGAACGAAGTTCCTTGCGGGGGGAGGGGCAGCGCCCCACGGTGTGGAAGTTAAAGGGTGCGGAATGACATTAATCGACACGCACTGCCT
>DNPO01000165.1 GCA_003501375.1 Candidatus Sumerlaeota bacterium
ACCGGACACCCGTCGTTCGTGATGTCCAACTCATTCACCAACCAGACGTTGGCGCAGATTGACCTGTGGACGAACCGTCAGGCTGTGGGCGTTTACACCCTTTCCAAAAAATTGGACGAGGAAGTCGCGCGTCTACACTTGGGAAAACTTGGTGCGAAACTGACCGTGCTAACACCTAAGCAGGCCGATTATATTGGTGTTCCGGCGGACGGACCGTACAAGGCCGATCATTACCGCTACTAAGCGGCGGAAACGTCTTGAAACATAAGGGGCTGCAAGGGATAGTTAAGGGGAAAACACCAACGGGTTTTCGTCCTTGATTATCCTTGCAGCCTTTTTTGTTATTTCTTAAATACTATGGGACAATGTCCCATGTTTTACTCCGTGTTGGATTCTTATTGCGCGATTCGCTGACATTCCTGTTTAATACAAGGGTGATTAGTTGCTCCAGCGAGTGCTGGACAAGGGGTGGTTTGCACCCAGAATAAATTCATTCTGTTTCCAACGTGGTAATATAATATATGTCTGACGACATTCTTGATTTTATCCACTCGACCCTTCAGGAACTTGCCGAGGAGAAGCAGAAACAACCTGCTGCTCCATCTGCGTCGTTCGCTGCAAAACGCAAAGCGGAAATTCCCCGGCACGATACTTTAGATGAGCCAGTGGAAGACATGGTTCCTACGGCATCCTCTCCTGCTGAATCGGATGTTACCCCTGAAGCAGAAATGTCCCCCTCAGCAGTCGTTCTGCCAGAGCCTGAGGCAACCATTTCTGTGGAGGAGATAACGCCGCCTGTGGAGGAATCCGGGGTGCTGTTGGTGGATGTGCATCCACTAACCGAACCGGATTTAACACCAAATCTCCTGGAATCCAACACTGAGGTTCGGGGATTAGAAGTTGCAGCCGATGTAAATGAGGCTCCTCCGAATGGCACGAACCTTCCGCTTGCTGAACCCGAAATGGAATCAGATGAGTTGACCATTGTTGCGGATGAGGAGTTGCCTGCGCCAACGGAGAACTTAATTCCGCTTCCCCCCCTTGCATTACTGGGCAATCCGGTTGAGACGGATTTAAGCGAAGAGGAAGTGCAGATACCCGAGGACCCGCTGCTCCGCTCCCCCTTTGATGTTTGCCATCCGTTCTCCCCTGAATTACCCGTCGTGTTGCCAGTTGATCTTCCGGCTGCGGTTTTACCCATCCCCGAATTGCCGATTGCAGAAGAACCGCTCCTTGCTGAAACAGAAATAAAACCTCCTGCTTCAAAAAGTACTTCGTTATTTGCACCCGGGCAGCCTTTGTTCAAGGAGGAAGAATCCCTTCTTGCCGAGGGTGCTTCATTGTTTGTGCCGGCTCCGCCTCCCGTTGTGCATAAGCCTGCGCCCGTTCCAGAAAAAGTTGAAGTCCCCGCTCAGGAAAGCAAACCACCTCTGCCCGAGCCTGTTCTGAATTTTCTAAAACCGGTGGAAAACGTTCCTCCGACAGTCCTTGCCTCTACTCCTCTTGTCCCCCCCGTTCCCGTTGCTGTTCCCATTCAGCCACTTGGGGCACGCCCTGCTTATGATTCACAGGCTTTTGGTGGGCCGCCCCCTATTCAGATCGTAAACAAGACGGGTAAAGTTGGGGTGCCGCCACCCGCCGCTGCCGCCCAGCCCGCTCCTGCTGATTTTGTACCTTACGATCCCCGTGCCGTGCCCCTTGACGAGTCGCTTTGGGATGAGGAAGAAGCAACGCCTGCCGCGTCCCAAGCTGCACCTCCGCCTTGGGATGAACCAGCCCCGCTTTCGCGAAAGCAGGGCGCTTCAGAAGATGAGGACGATGATTCGGTCTTTATCCCCAAACCCGTTGCCGATGTTGCCCCCCCCATTGGCCGGCGCAAACTAGGAAAAACAAATTTAGAAGTTGTTCCCGTTGGGTTTGCAACCTTGGCCGCTGCCCAGCAAACTGCGATAGACAATGCAAAGGAAGTATTAAATGCGGCGCTGAATGCCGGAGTCAATTTTATTGATACAGCCCGTTCCTGGTCTAAGAGTGAGGAGCAGGTGGGGCAATACATTGCGCATCGTCGCGATGAATATTACTTGGCGGCCAAAAGTATGAAGCGCAGTGGCGTGGAAATCGCTGAAGACATTCGGCAAAGTTTAATTGCCATGCGGACGGACCATATTGATTTGTACCAGATACAAAATCTGCGGACGCGCGAGGAACTCCAGGAAGTTCTTTCCCCGCACGGAGCACTGTTTGCCCTAAAGGCGGCACGGCAGGCGGGTAGCATTCGGCACATTGGCATTACGGGGTATGAAATACCCATCCTGCTGGAAGCGTTGCTGACCGATGAGTTTGAAACGGTACAAATCCCCTTCAATATAGTGGAACAGGACGCTATCAAACTTTTGTTTCCGCTGGCTCGCGAGATGAATATTGGAGTGATTGGGATGAAACCGCTGGGTGGCGGAGCGCTTCACAACGCCAATCTGGCATTGCGGTTTGTGTTGGAACACGAGAACATCGCCGTGACTGTTTCAGGAATGGATGAGGTCTGGCAGGTCAAAGAAAATTTGGGCGCGATTCGTAAATTCCATCCTCTGTTAGAGGATGAGCGGGAAGCGTTGATGCGCTTGGTGGATACGGCCGGCAGGCGTTTTTGCCGCCGTTGCGGTCTGTGTGTGCCCTGCCCGGAGGACATCAATATTCCGCGTATCTTCCTCTCCTATCTCCAGTATACCCGCCAGGGGGCACGCCGATTGCTCCCCGCCGAATTGGCCTATATGCAAACCAAATCAGCAGCATGCACGGGATGCGGACTTTGCGAATCGCGATGCCCATACCATCTGGAAATCCGCGAGCGGTTGCAGATGATCAAGAAGGATTTGGGCTAAAAAAGCACAGTGCCCCGCCAATATATACCAACGCCGCAGAAAAATTTCTCTGCGGCGTTGGCATATATTGGCGGGGCACTCGTTAAATTAAATGCACCTTTACAGGAGCGGCACCCGCATCGTGTGGTGGAGCGGCCGCGGAAAAAGGTAAGGCAAATCCCATCAGGCTTCTAAACTACCGTCCGAATCGGACTGGCCATCAGGCGCGAGTGTCGCTACCAGACGCTTGAACTCTGGCGGAAGGATGCCCACAAATTTCAACCCGATTTCAAACAGGTTGGAGTTGGGCAGGACATCGCAGCGCACGGCTTTGGCTAAAATCAATAAGTGAAAAGGGCGCATGGGCAGATTGATGTTGAGTTGCATCAGAATAGGAACCTTGATGCGTTGCTCGGTCATCACACTGACGCCGGATTCAGACAGGTTTCGAGAGTGGGCCACCCCATATTCGTAAGGCGTGGAATCGTTGGTTGAGAGGATCGTGTACGTCATCTTGAGATGGCATACATACCGCTCGTGACGACGTTGATCGTGGGCCCCTTTTGCACCGGTAAGAGAACTCATTTGTCCCTGCGACTCCTTGCCAGAAAAAGCGATTTTAAACACGATCGCACACTGACGGGGTGGATAAAAAACCGCGTTGTGCCATGCTTTTAACATCGAAACGCGATGGCACTGAATCTAAAGCAATTCCTGAAAAATGTCAACAGATTACTTTTGAACCGCGAATTGGTGGGTGTATTTCGAATGTGCAGGAGGAGGTCGCCCGACTGTCTCGCTGATACTTATCCCCAGAGCACGTCAAAACGCCCAAATGAAATCACCAGTGCAATGTCTGTCACGGCCCAAAGAGCCATCGAACGATAGAGGCCTTTTTGATGCGGATAGCGGTCAAAACGAATCCACCAGTCGAGGCAGAACACCAGCCAGATAACGCCCTGCACAGCCCAGAGCACAATCGACGGAATCGAGATAAATGGCGCTCTGCCCGCCAGCAGATACAGCGCGCATCCCCATGCCAGCATGGCCAGCACCAGCGAGACGTGGATGAAAATCATGGAGCCATTTTTCCCTAACATGAGCGCCAACGTGCGTGCGCCTTTGCGCTCATCTTCTTCGCGCTGGTAAAACTGCGTCATGGGATACACGACAGCAAACAGGAACGCAAAACCCAGCGCAACCGTCCACGCCACGCCATCCGGGTGGGGATCAACCGCAAACCATCCGGCCAGCAGCGTTGCCGCGCCATAACCCACCATGTTCACCGCCACATCCCATCCGCCGCGCGTTTTTAAGCGGGCGGGCGGTGCGGAATACAGCCAGGACAAAACGATGCAAACGACATAAGTCACCAAATAGGAAACGCCGAGGAAAAATCCGGCGATGGCACCAATCAGCATCAGCACAAAGCCAAAGGTGGCGAGATGGGCGGGCAGCGGCGGCGGATTATTGAGAAAACCGACGTCTCCGTCGTCCTTGTCAATAGCAGAGTTAAACGCCAAGGTTCCGCCGTTCATACAGACAGCCCAGACAATGCAACCGATCAAGGCTTGGAGGAGTGCGTGCGTTCCGGTGCTTTTAAAAATGTCCGGCCCTTTGGCCATGAGCGCGCCTGCAAAGGCGTGCGCAAAAACGGTTGGCCACGATTTGGGGCGCAGGTGGAGGAAGTAGGCTACAGCAGTGGAGGGGGAGGGTTGGGCAGTCATGGTTCAATTTGTATAAGAAACGCCGCCAAATTTCAAAGGAAATAAAAAAGGCACCCGCCAAAAATTGGCGGATGCCTTTTACCATATTAACCCGCGGCGCCGTTCACTAGAGTAGGTGAACCGGGTCACCAGGTGGGTGCTCGCAAGATCGTCGTTAGGATTTCCACAAGAAGGGACTTCCACTAGACGGAGTAATATGAAGCTCCCGATTTTGAATCATTGGCTCGCTACATCACTAACAAACCAACGCCGCAGGCAATTCAAGTTTTGAAAGAACCAGAGGGAACGTACCCCTCAAAAGGGCCTGATTTTACCGCTTTATTCTGGGGAGTGAACCCCTCTTTTTAACCCGACTGTATCTTATCAAACCGCCTCCAGACATAGCAAGCAAAATCAGGCAAAACACTTCTCTGGTCGTAAAAAAAGTGGTCAGTTATTGATCATCAAAACGTCGTTTTGTCTTGTGGTTGGGCAAAATTGTGTTAGAATACTGTTTTGATTGCCAGCATGTTGCTTGGCTTCTCATCTTACTTCTAACAATTTACGTTGCCTACCCTCATTATGACTTCAACCCTTGCCTTGTCTCACCCCGATGTTGAACTTGAAGAAAGCGCTCTGCTTGTTCCTGCGTCCATTCCGCCCGAAGTGCTGAAGTTGCTCCAGCAAACCTTCAACGCTGGGCATGTGGAAAAAGGAATGGCGTGGGTACTGGATCATATGAAAGACGATCAAACCCCGTTGCAACTAATGAGTGAATTTGCTCGCCGCTTGGAAGAGCAAATGATGCACCTGTGTGGTGCGACATTAGAAAATCATCTGCCGGTTTTTCGCACCGGTTTGTATCAGAAGTGCCTCGCCACCCTTCCCTTTTTTCGCGTGCGTTTTGCGGACAAGGGGTATAACCCGCTGTTCCTGCAAACGTGGCTGCAAAAGCAAATCGTTGCTTCGATGTTTGGGTTGACCCAACGCGATATTGAACTGAAAATTCGCGTGTCCGGTCGTACCGCACCGCGTTATTTGGAAGAGCAAATGCGCCACTTTGTGCCGAAAACCTGTTTGAAACAGTTGTACACATAACGAACCACCAAAACGGCCAGCATAAAAAAACCGCCAAGGATTTTAAAAATCCTTGGCGGTTTTTGCATTGTTTGTCGTGTGGCCGCTCCACATATAGCGGTTCTCGGAATCTTTTTCCTATTCTTGTCAACCGCTACGCGGTTGAACCCCTTTAAGGATCAAGAAAAAACTTTTGAGAATCACTCTAACACTACTTGGTCAAAAATTGT
>DNPO01000137.1 GCA_003501375.1 Candidatus Sumerlaeota bacterium
GTGCACGTGGTGCAACGGGAGAGGTAAGCAACCGGCATGCCGTCGGAACTTTCCGGCGGGCAACGTCAACGCGTGTCATTGGCGCGTGCGCTCGCGGTCGAGCCGCGCGTACTCCTACTGGACGAACCGTTCGGAGCGCTCGACGCGCGCGTGCGCCAAGAACTGCGCCGTTGGTTGCGACATTTGCAAGAACAGATTCATCTAACTTGTATTTTGGTAACGCATGACCAGGAAGAGGCGATGGAAGTTTCTGACCGCGTGGTAGTGATGCACGACGGGCGCGTAGAGCAGGTTGGTACGCCCGAAGAGGTGTACCATATACCCAAGTCGGAATTTGTGCTGAACTTCCTCGGCAACGTCAATCTGTTCCATGGACGCGTGGAAGCGGGACAGGCGCACATCGGGCCAGGTAAAATCGAAAACGCGGAAATTGACGAGTCGGTGGCCGGGGAGGCGAAGGTTTTTATTCGCCCACACGATCTCGAAATTCACCAATTCGAGCCGCAAGGCAAGTCGTCGTTTCCTGCGAAGGTGCGGCACATTAACGCGGCGGGGTCGGTGGTCAAGGTGGAACTTATGGGCGAGGACGGCGCAAACTTTTTTGCGGAAATCACGCACGACGTCAACCGGGAACTAAACCTCGCGGATGGCGATCATGTGTTTGTGCATGTGAAGGATGTGCGAGTGTTCCTGCAGGAAAAGGGAGAGGCGGAGTAGAAAAGGAAAAATGCTAAAACCCTTGGATGATATTGGGCGAAGTCCCACGATTTTACAGTTGGTCGTTAGCGGATTACTCGGCGGCCTTCGACGCGAAGAAGGTTGCGAGTGAAAAGATCCACTGCTTCCGGGTAGGCCTGGTGCTCTTGAATCAGGATGCGGGCGGCGAGAGAGTCCTCGGTATCATCATCCAGGACGGGAACGCTGCGTTGCAAAATGATTGGGCCGGTGTCCACGCCTGCATCCACAAAATGCACTGTGCAACCGGAAATTTTTGCGCCATAGGTCAAGGTGTCGCGATGCGCGTGCGCTCCCGGGAATGACGGTAACAACGCCGGATGGATATTTAAAATGCGGTATGGGAAAGCGTCCAGCAGAATTTTGCCAACCAGGCGCATATACCCGGCAAGACAAATTCCCTCTATTTTGAGGGGTTCCAATTGTTTTAAAATTTCCGCTTCGTACGCCTCGCGGGTGGGAAAATTTTTAGGCGAAACATGAATAGCCACAATATTATTTTCACGCGCAATCCCTAACGCAGAAGCGGTTTCCTTATCAGAAACGAGGGCGACAAATTCCGCAGCGGGAAGTTTCCCATCGGCTTTGGCGCGCAGTAATGCACCGAAATTACTCCCCCGGCCAGAAGCGAAAATAGCGAGACGCATAATGATCTGAATCCTCTTGCTTGACTTTAATTTACGCACGGGCTAATAATGCCCCCGAGCGGGTTTTACTGTAGGCCCGGTAAGCCCACAATGCAAGAAGAACCGCAAAACTAAGGATGATTCCCGCATGCAAGAAGCAACGTATTGGATAGAAAAATTGGGGCTGACCGCGCATCCTGAGGGCGGTTACTTCCGCGAGACGTACCGTGCGACAGAATGCATTGCCACCGATGCGCTGCCCGAGCGTTTCCCCGGTGCGCGTAGTTTTTCCACCGCGATTTATTTTCTGCTGCGACAGAGCGAAATTTCCACATTCCATCGTATTCGCTCGGACGAAATTTGGTTCTGGCACGCGGGCGGAGCGCTGACTATTTTCATGATTGCGCCCGATGGCGCGTTGACCGAACAGCGTTTGGGAGCCAACCCGGAAAATAACGAGTTGTTTCAAGTCGTGGTTCCGGCGGGCGCGTGGTTTGCCGCACGGCCCGATGCCGATACGGAATTTGTACTGGTCAGTTGTACCGTCGCGCCAGGATTCGATTTTACCGATTTTGAAATGGTGACTCGCACGAAATTAACTGCGCAATTTCCGCAACATGGGAACGTCATTGCCGCATTGACTTTAAAATAATTTGAACTTTGTCCGACAAAAAGGTAAACACCGCATGGTATCCCCCATTCTCACGCTAACGCCCTCCACCGTGTATTATCGCGATTTTGCACCTGAGTTCGCATTTGCAGCATCCCGCAGCGGTGGCCCGGGCGGACAAAACGTAAACAAGGTCAACACCAAGGTCGAGTTGCGCTTCCACGTCGCCTCGTCGGCGCTGCTGTCTGAGCATGAAAAGTCGGTCATTGCGCACAAGTTAGCCAATCGCATCAACGATGCGGGAGAATTGCTGATCGTTTCCCAAGACACTCGCTCGCAGGGGCAAAACAAAGAGGAGGTTATTGGGAAATTTTACCAACTCCTTGATCTTGCGCTGCGTCCCGTGAAAAAACGCAGACCCACCAAGCCATCGCGTGGGGCAAAAGAGCGTCGTCTGGCAGCAAAACGTAACCTTTCTCAAAAAAAGGAAAATCGGCGAACTTTGGAATAACTACCCCAGCATGAAAAGTCGGTGTGCATCCATTCGCGGATGCACACTTTTTTTCTTCAATTTGGGTGACACTATCAACGCCCTAACAGGCGCCGTTGATCTTAAAAGCAATAAATTAATAATTTCTTATTTTTTCACCTGCAAAATAACCGTCGCGCTTTTGAGGTTGGGGGAGGAAGCCGTCAGGGTGATCGTTCCCTCCGTTTTGTTCGCCTGAACAATCGCTTGGCAGAGGCCCCCAAAAGCCTTGCGTTTGTCGGATTTATCCGAGTCATGGCAACTGGGGTCGCCATTGCCCACGCCAATCAATTTGCCCGCACCCATAACGTTGAAAGTTACTTCGTTATTTGCAACCGGCACGCGACGGCCCTTGTCATCAACGATCTTGACCGTGATCATGGAAAGGTCAACACCATCGGCGGTGAGTTTTGTGCGGTCGGCTTCCAACACCACGGCGGCGGGTTCACCAGTGGTCTCGACGGCTGTTTTGATCTCTTTACCATCGGCCATTGTTCCGTGCGCTTCCAGTTTGCCGGGGGCGTATTTAACTTTCCAGACCAGTTTCTGATTGGGTTGAGAGTCCTGCACACCGAGGGATTCGCCGTTCAGGAACAGTTCCACGCGCTTGCAATTGTTGTGAACCCAGACCTCGATCTCCTGCCCTTCCTGACCAGTCCAGTTCCAATGGGGCATGATGTGGATCGTGGGTTTTCCACTCCAAGCGGCTTGATAATAATAGTAAGCATCCTTTGGGAAGCCGCAGGTGTCCATGATCCCGAAGTGAGAGTTGATGCAGGGCCAACCATAGGGGTAAGGCTCCCCCTTGTAATCGAACCCCGTCCAGATAAAGGAACCCGCCATGAATTCTCTCTCCGCAATTGCACGCCAAGTTCTTTCGGAAATCTGTACCTCTCCCGGTTTGCTGACGCCGTATTCTGAAACATAGCCCTTGGGTTTGTCTCCGAAATATCCACTCGCCCCCTGCTGGTGGGTGTATATGCCGCGGCTTAACACCTCGCTGGCGGTTTCGCTGCCGTAAAGCGGGGTTTTGGGGTGTTCTTTGTGATAACGATCATACTGTTCGGGATAGTAGTTGAAGCCCACAATATCCTCAGCGGTAGCAAGACCGGGTTCGAACCAACCGCCGTTCATGGCGCAGGAAACCGGACGGGTTGTGTCGTAAAGACGCGTGGTATCCCGCATGACGTTAAGGATTGCCGCACCGTGTTTTGTGCCTTGGAAATGCGTTTCCTCATTGCACATCGACCAGATGATAATGGAGGGGTGGTTACGGTCGCGCTTGACCATGTTAACAACTTCGTCAAGTCTCTCCCGTGTGTCCCCCAATTTGCGGTTTTCGTCCATCACCAGCATGCCCATGCGGTCGCACATGTCAAGCAATTCGGGAGCCACTGCATTGTGCGAGCAACGGTAGGCGTTGGAACCCATTTCTTTGAGTCTTTCAAGACGCCATTCCATGAGACGTTCCGGCATGGCGATACCAACGCCTGCGTGATCCTGGTGGTTGCAGGTGCCTTTGATTTTTACTTGTTTCCCATTGAGGAAAAATCCGCGGTCAGCATCGAAGCGGATGGTACGCACACCGAAGTTGGTTTTGACTTGATCGACGGGCTTGTCATTCACCAGCACCGTACTGCGCAAGGTGTACCGATACGGGTTTTCCAGCGACCACAGCGTGGCGCTCTTGAGCGGAATCTTCTGCGTCAGCAAGGTCTGCGTGCTGGCGGTGAGACTCTGCGTGGCATGGGACTGAGCCACCACTGCTCCCATTGAATCCAAAACCTCGGAAAGCAGAACCGCTTCGGTGGCTTTGTTGTTGGCATTGGAAAGAACGGTCTGAACATCAAGCGTACTGTTGGCTTTAATTCCGGAACCAACATCGGGTACGGAAGCAGATACAAAAACACCGCCCTCTGTCGCAATGTGTATCGGGTCGGTTTCGATCAAACGCACATGGCGATAAATACCACCGCCCTCGTACCACCATCCCTCGAAGGCGGTGGGGTCAACCCGCACGGTTAGCACATTGTCCTTGTCCGGCTCAACGAAGTCCGTTACATCGAATCGAAAACTGGTGTAACCGCTATAGTGCCCGCCGAGGAAACGTCCGTTAAGCCACATATAGGAGTTTCGATAAACGCCGTCGAATTCCAACCAAAGACGTTTGTATTTGGCGCTGGCGGGGATGGAAATGGCGCGACGATACCAGGCAGGTTCGAGCGGCAGATAAGCGTGGTTCATGTCTGCTTTTGGGGTGAACG
>DNPO01000447.1 GCA_003501375.1 Candidatus Sumerlaeota bacterium
ATGTGGACGACGGCTTTGAGGCCGATCAGACCAAGGCCGTCTTTGTTACGGACAAGGAAAAGGCGGCGCTCAACGGCGTGAGCCAGGACGACGTGGTTAAAACCCTTCAGTTATCACTGGGCGGTCTCGAAAGCGGCGCGTTGCATCGTCCGCACGAAGTCAATCCACTTCGCGTAGAACTCATCCTGCCGCGCACGCAACGCTCCAGTATCGGAGAACTGAATAGGTTGTATGTGAAAGGCTCCGCCGGGCAAATGGTTCCGCTTGGCGAGATCGGGCATTTCGAAACGCAGCCCGTCGAAAAAACCATCTACCACAAAAATCTGGAACGCGTGGGCTATGTTTTCGCGGAAATGGCCGGACGCGCTCCGGCGGAAGCGGTCTATGACATCATGGCCGACTTGGGCGCAACGGCAAAACAAAAAGAAGTCCCCGTATCGCAGCGTTCTTACTTCAACAACGGGGCAGGTCTTAACTGGAGCCTGCCCGACGGCTCCCGCGTCAACTTCTCCGGCGAGGGCGAGTGGAACATCACCATTACCGTATTCCGCGATCTCGGCATCGCATTCGCCGCCGCCTGCATCGGCATCTACATCCTGCTCGTGTTCCAAACCGGTTCGTATTTTATGCCGCTCATTCTGATGATCTCCATTCCCCTCACCATGATCGGCATCATGCCCGGCTTCTGGTTGCTGAACAAGTTTTCGGATGGACTGATCGGTGGCTACGCGAATCCCGTCTTCTTTACCGCCACCGCGATGATTGGGATGATTGCGCTATCGGGTATTGCCGTGCGCAACGCCATTTTGCTCATTGAGTTTGTGCATGAGGCTCTCCGGCGCGGTGTTGCGCTGGATGAAGCGCTCATTCAATCCGGCGCGGTGCGTCTGCGCCCCATCTTCCTCACGGCGGCAGCGGCAGGCTTGGCAGCCATCCCCATCACGCTCGACCCCATCTTCTCGGGTCTTGCTTGGGCGCTCATTTTTGGGTTGGTCGTTTCCACCGTCTTTACGCTGGCGCTTATTCCCATCGTGTATTGGATGGTTTACCACAACAAACCGGGGCATGGGGTGCCGGAATCATAGCGGTCAGGGTTGGCGATTGCTTACATTTCGCATTTGTTTCCGAAACTCGGCCGGCGATTTTTTAAACACCCGGCTGAAATAATCGCAGTCGTCAAATCTCACCGCTGATACGGTTCCCGTCATGTTCATTCTGCCTTCCTGCAATAATTCCACCGCATAGCCGGGATGTCGTTATCCATCGTAATTATTAAATAAAATTATTTGAGTGGAGCCCAACTACCTTACGCCATCGTTTCCGTATTAGTCCCGGTTTTTAATCGCGCGTTCCATATCGCGCTTTGAATCGCGGTCACGAATATCATTACGCTTGTCGTAATTTTGTTTGCCACGCGCCAAACCGAGTTCCACCTTGACATTCTGTCCGCGGAAATAGAGCCGCAGGGGAATCAGCGTGTAACCTTTTTGTGTACACAGCCCTGTGATCTTGCGCACCTCACGTTTGTGTAGCAGCAGTTTCCGCTTGCGCTTCTGCTCCACGTTGTAGCGGTTGCCCATTTCGTAGGGATTGATATGCAAGTTTTGCAACCAAACTTCTCCACCCGTGGCCTCGGCATAACTATCGATAATGCTGCCGCCGCCCACGCGCAGCGATTTCACCTCGGTACCCACCAGAACAATTCCGGCTTCCCAAGTTTCATCAATATGATATTCGTGCCGTGCTTTGCGGTTGGTCAACACAACGCGCACGGCGTCTTTTTTATCCAGTTCATTTGCCATAATCAATTCCTCACGCTTCTTTAAACAGGTCAGGCAGCGCCGGTAATGACTGCGGTGCAAAATGCGCATACTCTGGTCGCATGCGCACTTCCAGCAGGTGCGCCGCTGTCAGAAATGCCAGCGGTTCCCGCCATTCAGCGGTTGCTTTCAGGCGCAACGCCCGACGGCATATCCAATTGAGCGGATTGGTCAACACATCGTCCCCTTCGGCACTGGCAGCAGATTCAAACATATCCAGTTGCCAAAAATCGGCCTGTCCCAAACGCTCCGCTCGTTTGAGCGCATGTTCCGCCAAGCGATCCAGTGCTTCCAGCACGCGCCCAAAACCACACTCAGCCAGTTCCAACGTCAACGGCGCGAACACATACAAATCATCCTCGTTCATTTCTGCATTGATCCGCAACGGATCGGTGTAAGCGAGTTTCCAAGAGGCGTGCATAGACTCTGCCGGAGCAACCAGTGGCAGGAGAATACGCGATTGCAGGCGTACATTTGCCAAACGAAAAATTTCGGCAATGGGCGGCTGCCGCAAGGGTTCCAGTGCATTGATTTGCCGCACCAATCCTTTGATTTCCAGAGCCGAAAAAGCACCTGTACCCAATGGCGCAAAATTTGCCGAAGCAGTAAGCAAAACCTCAAGCAATCTGCTGGTAGTGAGTTGAACACAATTCAATACCAAGGCCGCATCGGTTGGGTTCGCGGTCACACCCAAGCATTCCAGCGACGCATTCCGTTGATCTGCTGGAACGGCGAGCAGGGCTTTAAGGCCCAACAACAAATGTCGAGCCAAACGCTCAGCATCGTGACGACTCCAGCGCAGAGTCGGCCCCACTGTTCCGCAAAACAATCCCAGCCATCGGTTCAGTTCGCGGCTCAGGCGTTCGGGGTCAGGCAGGGGTATTTGATCCAACGCCCGATTTTCCAGTGCGCGCAGACAAAGTTTCACTTGTTCCGCATTGGGGGACGCGGAACACTGCCCCAGCAGGGTTTCATCCTCAACGCAAAACAAGGAACAAGCCTCAGCCGTTGCACAAAGCAAAAAACGCGGCTGAGGCAAATGGTGGGCAATCCAGAGAACCAAGCGTTCCAACCGGCTTAAATCTAAATATTTGCGAAACAGAGCGGCGGGCAATTCGTTGGGATTGGGTTCTTTTTCCGTTGGCATAAAGTCAACAAAAGCCAGCGTGTCCACTCCGCTCAAATTATCGGAGGGTATCTGGAAAAAAACGACCCGGGCGGAAAAATCTCCCCCGGGCGTCTGAACCTGCAAAGAATTAGGAATCGATTTGCCGGAGAGAGAAGCCGCCGCGGTCAAAACATCAGGAGATACAACACTCCATCCCCCTTGTTGCAAAGCGGCGGTAAAAATCTCTTCCCGGCAGATGGAAGAAAAAAGAACCATACTGGCTGAACCTGGTCACTCCCTTTATTGGTTGTCTCATGCACGCCACATCCCAAATTTTATTCTTACCGGGTCGTTATTTTTTCGCTGACAGCAACCGCCTTCGTATTTGCGCTTTCCGTACCGGTAGGTGTTTTTGCGCCACTGGTTGCTCCCGCAGATGCCGCAGCGGCCATCTCTTTTTTGTAGGTATCGGCGATCGTTTTGCCACGGGTAGCCATCTCTTCGGCTTTTTTCGGCAAACTCTCAATCATACCTTTGACCTGACGCAACGCTATTTCAGCAGATGACATGTCATCTTTTTTCACAGAAACACCGTTCTGGGGCATATCTACTATTTCCTGCAGGGATTTTTGGGCCAACTCCAATTTTTCTTTGGCAGATCCATTACGCCAGCAATAGGTTTTTCCGCAGTCGGTTTCCACCTTGGGCGGTTCAGTCGGGGAACCTTTGCGAGCTTCACTAATGGCAATGCGGGCAACCAACAGACGTACCGGAGCATTTTGTGGTGCCTTCTTCTCAACCTCTATGAGGCTAACCAGCGCTCCGTCGTAGTTTATTTTGTCAATGCACTTTGCTGCCATTTGGTAATCAGCACGCGCCGCTTCAGGCAAAACTTTTTCCTGATCTTTGGAAAGCAGAGACACGGATTCCGCATTGACCGCCAGCGGGAACATCCACAGTGTTGTTATCCCTGCCAAAACCACCACCATTTTACGCATTACTCGCATGCTGTATTCCTCCAAGGGGCTATATTTTTGTTAAACCACAACTCTAACCATTCCACCGTGGATTATTTCTCTTTCCCCTCCCTAAACGCAAGTGGAAAATGCGCCATTCATGCCAGGAACTCCTCAAAGTCCAAGTGACAAAAACGGTTTTGCAGTCAGGGCCGCAGGCCCGTAGGCAAGTAGCCGGGGGTGAGCGCAGCGGAACCCCCGGTTTTCTGGAATAAAAAATCAGCCCCGCGAGGGGCGTAGGCAAGA
>DNPO01000466.1:0-485 GCA_003501375.1 Candidatus Sumerlaeota bacterium
GCTTTGCGAAACAACGCGCTTTCAATTATTTTATAAAAATAAAAACAGGTAATCAATTGATTCGCCTGTAGATGGAGACATCGCGAACCTACCGGGAAATGCGCGTGTACTGGGGGTTCGCGGAAGTTCATCAACCCCAAAAATTCTCACACAATCAACGGGCCTTCGGGGTCATATGCCGGCTTGGCCCCCACGTGCTCCACGCGGTTTTTCCAATTGGCTCCCAGGTAGTAATAGCGTAGGCTATCCTCCGTCGGCTTTATGATCCTTTCCAACTGGCTGCGCAACGAAACAAACTTAGCAGGATCGACCAGACATTCAAACACGGAGTTCTGTACGCGCTGGCCGTGGTTTACGCAAACCTTTGCCACCTGGTGCAAGCGTCGCCGCCCCTCCTTCGTTTCCGTGCTCACGTCGTAGGTTACCAAGACCATCATTTGGAACACCTCCTTTTCAGTGAACAGTAAGCAGTAAACAGTGAGCAG
>DNPO01000466.1:808-3173 GCA_003501375.1 Candidatus Sumerlaeota bacterium
TTACTGTTCACCCGTCCGGTCGTTTTAAGAATGGAGAAAAGAATTTTGGCTAATTCATCCGCGTCTGAGTGCATGCTGACATACGTCTTTTCATCAAGATAGCCCGTATCTTTCAATAGATCGAGCCAGTACTTCGTTTCGAGAGACTCCTTATAAGCGATAGAAATTTTGGCAGAAAAATCGGCGGTCGATATCCCACCATTCGCTTCCGCCAAATTTGCCCCTATAGACGTGCCGCTTCGTAACATCTGCTTGGAAAGAACAAACTCCCTCTTTTCTCTCTGAAAAAACTGAGCCGCTTTTACCACCCGCAATGCAAAGGCGTAAGCCTTCTTGTAAGCAATGCTCTCACGTCCGATTGTCATTATTTCACCTCCACAGTCCACTGTTTACTGTTCACTGGTTACTGTTTTATTTCCACAAAAACGGCGGGTACGCGTCCAGATCGCCGCGCAGATACCGCGCCAGTAGCAGCGCCTGCACATGGGGCAAAAGTCCGATCGAAACCTTCTCGTTCAGGAACGGGTGCATGATTTCATCCTGCTTGCGCGTCTGGTACAGCATCAGCACCTCCTTGCGAGTCTTGTCATCCATCGTAACCGCTCCGGTTTCTGTCTGGTTGAAACCTTTGCCATTGATCTGCCGCCGATTCACCAGCGACAGGGCCAGCCTGTCCGCAAAGATGGGCCGGAATTCTTCCATCAGGTCGAGCGATAGGCTCGCACGTCCGGGACGGTCTCGGTGAAGGAAACCCACTGCCGGGTCGAGTCCAACGCCTTCTAACGCGGACTGCACGTCGTGCGCCAGCAGGGTGTAAAAAAAGGACAGCAACGCATTCATGTTGTCCAGCGGTGGACGGCGCGAACGCCCGCGGAAAAAGAAGTCTTCCTTCTGCGCCACAATTAAATCGTCAAAAACACCGAAGTAAGTATTGGCCGCTTCGCCTTCTCGCCCGCGCAACTCGTTCAGGTTTTCCACACGTTCCGTGCGCCGCAACGTAACCGCCAGATTGTCCGCTGCGTCTTTGAGGCGGCTCGATGCGGGCGCATCCTCCGTCTCGCGCCCAGCGCGGAGGAGGACGGTGCGACAATTGGCTATTTTTGCGCCTACCGCCGAGCGGGCAATTTCGGTCGCGGCAAGTTGGTTGTCCGCGCGGCGGTACTGCTCGCGTCGCAGCAACACGTTGCCATTGACCGGACCTTGCACGCGCGCCAGGAAGCGTCCGTTCATGGTAAAGAACGAAACCGAGACGTTGTTTTCCGCGCACAGGCCCAGCAGAAAAGGGCTGGCGGAAACGTTACCAAATGCGACAATTCCGCCGATCGTGTGAATGGGCAAGCGCAATTTTGTTTCGCGTTCGATGCACACATGCACGGTCTCGCCTTCGCGCGATAGGTATGCGCCCTGTGTGGTAACGTAAAGGGTGTTGAGGAGTTTTTTCATTCTGCCGCCTCCCAGATGTGATGGACATATTCCGCAGCGCTTTGCTTGCCTTGCGCCGCTTTGGGCATGCAAAGTTCCAAGAGCGAACATGCCTCGCACTTCTTTTCATAATGCGCGGGCGGCGTTCGTCCCGCATCCACCAAGGCGCGCAAACGCACGCACAACGACTCGGTTTGTTCTCGCAACGCCGCGTCAATCTGCACCTCCATGCGTCGGCGCGGCTGTCCGTAAAAAATGGCCCCTTCAGGAACGGCCCGGCCTGTCATTTCCTCCAGGCAAATCGCCTGCGCACACAACTGCATCAGGTCGCAGGCGTCCGGTTTGGGGCGACCGCGCTTGTACTCCACCGGATAGGGACGCCATGCTCCCGGCGGCGAATCGAGCGCGTAAAACTCCACCACGTCGGCAATGCCGATCAGCCCCAGGCGAAACGACCGCAGGCGCAATCCGCGTGAGATGCGCACGCCATCGCGTAATTCGATTTCGCCATCGCCCGCGTGCGTTTTCTCGTGCAGCACGCGCCCTTCCATCGTCAGGCGATTTTCCGCCCAGACCTGTTCGATGTGGATGAGCGCGCACTGCCGCTCGCAAAAGAGCAGGTGCTGCAACGCCGAAATGGGCAGGAGGTTTTCTTCGGTGTAAGTCATGGCAGTGTTTTTTATAAGGCGTATAAGCCTTATATGGCTTATACGCCCTATAAACTTCTCCCTCATTGGTTGTCGCGATACTCTTTCCTCACCCGGTACAGTCGCTCCGTAAAACCGCCTTTTTCCACAAAACTCTTTTCCAGACTCCGCAGGAGTTTGTCGAGCAAATAGTTCGCCTGATGAATCAGGCAAAGCGCCGTGTTCGCCGCAACCTCCGATGAATCACCCTCAATATACGCCTTATAGGTCTTATAAGACCTATCTTTGTTGTAAGC
>DNPO01000031.1 GCA_003501375.1 Candidatus Sumerlaeota bacterium
AGACCATCAAGTCCCGCTGCCAGACATTCTCCTTCCGCCGCATCTCGATGGAAGACATCATCCGCCGTCTCAATTACGTCGCGACCAAAGAAGCCATCGCGATGGAACCCAGCGAGCGCGATTCCATTCTGGAAACCATCGCGTTTGCGGTGGACGGCGGACTGCGCGACGCCATGATGGCGCTTGACCAAATCGCCGCCCTCAGCGAGGGCCTCGTCCGACTCGATGAAACTGTTCGTTTCCTCGGCGTGGTCGAGCATGACCTGCTGATTCAAACGGTCGAGCAACTCTACCGCCGCGACACGCGCGGACTACTCGAAATGGTCAACGGTCTTGTCGAACGCGGACGCGATCTCGAACGCTTCGTAAAAAACTTATTAGGATTCATGCGCGATCTCATGGTGCTCAAGGCCGGGGGCAACGAAGAACTCGTCCACCTCACCGGCACCAAACTCGAACGCGCCAAAGCGCTTCTGTGGCACCGCGACGAAGCGGGTCGAACAACCGAAGCGCTCAGTTACCCTGCCTTGCTCAACTGCATCCAGATTTTCATGGGACTCGAAGCCCGCATGAAAGAAGCGGTGCAGGTGCGCATCCATCTGGAATTCGCCTTTGTCAAACTCACCGCGATTGAACCCGTGGTGGACATTGCCAAATTACTTGAACACATGAACCAGGCGCCCCGTGCCGCCGCACCACAACCCGCTCCGATGCCCGTTGCTCCACAACACGCACCGGCACCACGCCCGGTCGCTCCTCCCCCACCGCCCGAGCCAAACACCCCCGATATTTTTAGCCGCACCGCTGCTGCATCGCGTCCCGTTGCAACGCCCCAGCCTGTGGCCGCGGCACAACCACAGCCAGCACCGCAACCCGCAATGGCTGCGCCCGTTCCGCAACCCATTGCCCAACCGGAACAACAACCGCCCGTTGCTGCCGTGTCCAACGCCTCGCCCGAACAAGTCTGGCAAGCGCTGCGAGATGCCCGCCAACAGATGGGCCTGACTGTTTCGATGGCGCTGGCTGAATGCCACCTGATCGGATTGCGCAATAACAACATCGAAATTGGTTATCTGAAGTCATCCCTCTCCGCGCCTGCTCTGCAAAAGCCGGAAAATCTGGCCAAGGTCGAACGTGCCGTGCGCCATTTCAGCCAGAACGCTTGGGGCGTGATTGCTTCGCCCTTGCAAAAATTACCCTCGGCCCCCAACATTCCTCCCCCGCCGGTTTCTTCACGCAACACGCCGGAAGAACCCTATGCCGCCGTGGCGCTTCCCCCCCTGCCGCCGGAACCGCAACGCCCCGTCGCCGTCCAACCTCGCGAAGAAGAACTCCTGCTCTTCCGCGAGCGGGAAGTCCCCAACATCAACCCCGATGAAGAGGAAGGCGACGCTCCTTCCGCCCACAAAGCCTACCAAACTTTCCTGCGCCAGAACCCCGTTCGCCGCTTGCAGGACGCCTTGAAAAACGACCCGGACTTCCGCGAAAAACTCGACATGGTCCGCCGCTTCTTCGACGGCACCCTCAACGACGCCGAAGGCAACCCGGTTGCGTTGTAATTATCAAACGTCAAGCATACCGAGAACTTCAAAGGACTATCCACGCGAAAAATGGAAAAATGGGGACGGGTTATTCTTTTCTAGTTAGCAACGATCCGCTAACCGGAAAAGAATAACCCGTCCCTGTTTTGGGAGCGGACAGTAATTAGCGGGTAATCAGTATACTGTCCCCGAAATGGAACAGTATTGATGCAGTCCTTTTACATTGAAAAAATTATCGCATAGCGTTAGCATAGAGGCGTGGGGTAAGGGGTTTCATTGGAATGAAAAGGTTCACATAGAGACGCTAAAACGACCATATTCCCCTTCGTAAAATTATTAGAACGTGGATATCGCTTGAAATTCATGTTGGTTTGTTGTAGGAACTCCTTGGCGGCTGCAAAGCGAAAGGAGGGCTTGATCATGCCTCGCACTATAAGTCTCCCGAAAACACCCAACCCTATGATGCTATTAGCCAATCGTCTCAAAAGCCTTGGCATACCGAAGGCGTATTTGCGTCATGTTGCGTTACCGGAGTGGTGGAATGATGAAATAGCATTGAATCCTACTGGGTATGCCCAAGCTCTGGGGTATGTGTCTCGATCCTTGGGACTTGATATAAACATCCTTTTGAATCCGGATGCTCCTCTTGCTTTCAGTCCCATTCCCCAAGCAAAATTCAAACTTAAAAAAAACACCACCGACTCTGAAGTAAACCAAAATGCTCATTTAGCCTTGCGCGTTGTTAAAACTGCCGTTGCGGCTTTTCAGCATGATTCCACCAAGGCTTTGCCTTTAACAGCCGCTGCAATACGCCAAGAAATCCTTGCCAAAGGACAACAATGGGTGAGTCTGGAAAATCTTTTGCGTTGGTGTTGGGACAATGGCATACCTGTCGTGTCCGTTTCTCATTTGCTGCCAGATGCAAAGAAAATGGATGGTCTTGCGGCAAATATAGACGGATGTTCTGCCATTGCATTATGTACAAAAAAACACCAACCCGCTTGGTTGCTTTTTCATTTAGCACATGAAATAGGCCATATCATCCTTGGACATGTGGGAGATTCTGGTATCTTACTAGACGAAGAAATTGAGACAAAAAGTAACTCTGATAAAGATGAGCAAGATGCTAATGAGTTTGCTCATGAACTTGTAGCAAATAAAATGAAATTTTCTTCCAGCATATTGATTCGTGGAGAAGAACTCGCCCAAGCAGCAAAAAAATTAGGAAAAGAACATGGAGTTGATCCTGGTTTTATTGCATTGAATTATGCTTGGAATCACAAACAACAGCCTTGGGGTAGCGCAAACGGCGCGCTTAAGTGCCTCGCCCCCCAAGCAAATGCTCTTACATTGATTCAAGATGAAATGCGTAAACATCTTAATTTTGATCTATTGCCAGAAGAGAGCGTTGCGTGGCTTCTTCGGATGACAGACCCTGATTGACGCCACATGATTTTACTGAATGACAATGACATCATTTTAAAATTGGGTGCATGCAATTTATTGGATGTTTTCCATGTTGCTTATGGTGTTTCGGTTGATGATCTCAGGGTGCTTTCAACAGCGAAATATGTCTTGAAGGGTTATCGAGGGAATAAAGATAAGATAAAAAAATATGGAGAAGATGGCATTGCTCACGCAATAGATTTTGTAGAAAAATGCAATGCAATTAATGAGTATGACGAGAACGTGTTCAAGACCCTCTCAATAGTTGACCAGATAGACGTAGGTGAGGCGACGCTTTCTGCAGCCGCGTGCAAAATATCTGACAGTGTCATTGCAACGGGAGATAAGAGGTTTTTACGATCTGTAGCGGGAACTTTTGTAGCGCAACCCTTGGCTGGGCGCGTTCTTTGCTTCGAGCAAATAATTTTGCGATGCATTGATTATTTAGATTTTGTAGAAATTAGAAATCGGATTATCCCAGCGAAAGATTGTGATAAGGGATTGCAAGCGGTTTTTGGTTCCGGCGATTATGCCGAAGAAAAGAATGTCCGCTACGCGTTGAATTCTTATATCAATGATCTTCGACAAGAAAGCGGTACTCTATTGCTGTCATAGAGTTTCGATTTCCGAGGATGTCTCCTTTGTGTTCTGTTGCAGACCTAGCAATCTGCGGATAGTTCCGGTTTTCGCTTTTTTCTTCTTCCCCTTGACTCTTTTGCTCAATCCTGCTTTCATTAACCACGAATGGCGTTCCGGGCGCGAATGACCGATTGTCGGTTTTCCGCCTTTCCCGTTTCTCTGTAAACGGGCCATAATTTCTCACATCCCCCTCAAGGAGGAAGTACCCCACATGACGACTATCGTTGATGTCCACGCACGCGAAATTCTGGACTCTCGCGGCAACCCCACCCTCGAAGTTGAAGTTCTGCTCGAATCCGGCGCTATGGGTCGCGCCGCTGTTCCGTCCGGCGCATCCACCGGCGAAAACGAAGCCCTCGAATTGCGCGACGGCGATAAAGCCCGTTACCTCGGCAAAGGCACGCTGAAGGCTGTTGACAATGTCAACTCCCTCATCGCCCCCGAAATCATCGACATGGACGCCACCGAGCAGACCCTCGTTGACCAAGTCATGATCGACCTCGACGGCACCGAGACCAAGAGCAAACTGGGCGCGAATGCCATCCTCGGCGTTTCGATGGCCGTTGCCCGCGCAGCGTCGGACTCCCTGGGCCTTCCCCTGTACCAGTACATCGGCGGCGTGAATGCCAAAGTCCTGCCCATGCCCATGATGAACATCATCAACGGCGGCCAGCACGCGGACAACAACGTTGATATTCAGGAATTCATGATTCAGCCCGCCAAGGCTGCCAACTTCGCCGAAGCCCTTCGTTGCGGCGCGGAAGTTTTCCACTCCTTGAAAAAAGTGCTTTCCGGCAA
>DNPO01000317.1 GCA_003501375.1 Candidatus Sumerlaeota bacterium
TTTTTGCTGGTTGCCGCCGGAAAGACCCACCACCGGTTGCCACGCCCCTTGGCATTTTATGCCGAGGTCTTTGATCCATCGTTGGACGCCTTCGCCTTCTTTGCGCAGATTGATCAGGCCCCAGCCCCCCAGGCTGGCAAAGCGCGTGAGCGATGATAACGTGGTGTTGGCCCGGATGGACATGGACACGGCCAAGCCTTCTTCTTTACGGTCTTCGCTGAGCAGGTCCACACTTTTTTCCATCGCCCGGCGTGGAAACATGGCCGCAGCAGTTATTTTTTGACTGCCGGACAATGTCAGCATGCCGTCCTTGGCGCGCTCCAAACCAAAGATGGAACGAATGGTTTCCGAGCGGCCCGAACCAACGAGTCCGGCGATGCCCAGAATCTCACCCCGGCGCAAGTCAAAGGAAACGCCGTGCGGCATGTGCCGCCCCTTGAGGTTGTCTACGTGCAGCAGCGTTTCGCCAATGGCATGGTCGGTCTTGGGGAACATTTCATGCAGTTTTCGTCCGACCATCATTTCGATAATCTCGGGAATGGTAACGTCAGCCATCCGGCCGCTTCCGACCGTTTCGCCGTCGCGCAGGACGGTGTACGCATCGGAAATTTCCTGCACTTCTTCGAGGAAGTGGCTGATATAAATAACGGCAATGCCGTTTTCTTTGAGTCGGTTGATAACGCGGAAAAGCGCACGGGTATCGGCGGCGGTGAGCGAACTGGTTGGTTCGTCCATGATAACTACCGACGCATTAGTAACAAGCGCCCGGGCGATTTCCACGATTTGTTGCAAACTGATGCTGAGAGAGCGCACGGGCGCGTTGAGCGGCAGGTGCGGATGCTCCATCAATTCGAGCGCTTTGCGAATGGCTTCACGCTGATTGCGGACGAATCCAGCGGTGCTTTTTTCCGTACCCAGCGTGAGGTTTTCTTCGACAGTCAAAGCGGGAGCCAGGTTAAGTTCCTGGTAAATCATTGCAATGCCAAGATTGCGTCCATCGGCGGGGTTGCCAATGACGCAAGGTTTGCCGTTCAGCAAAATTTGTCCGGCGTCGGCCTGGTAGGCCCCGCTGAGAACTTTCATCAGTGTGCTTTTACCCGCACCATTTTCGCCAATGAGGGCGTGAACTTCACCCCTGCGAATGGAGAGGTTTACCTGATGCAGGGCGCGTGTTGCGCCGAATGTTTTACAGATACCTTGAAGTTGGAGAAGTGTTTCGGAGGAGGTCATGCGAAAAGCCTTCGGGAAATGGACAAACATGAACATTTTTTAACCACAGATGGACACAGATAGACAACAGATAAAACAAAACCACAGTTTCGTATCGTGGGGTTGTAGTCATCTGGGGGTATCTGTGTCCATCTGTGGTTCATGTTTGGGTGGAACAGATTTTACTTCTTGCCTTCTTCTGCTTCAGTGGAAATGATCTTTTTCACGTCAGGCTGTTCCATGTTTTCCTTCGTCACGGTCAGCACATTGGTGGGGATACGTTTTTCCACTTTTTCGCCCTTGATAGCGGCGACGACAGTCTTCACGCCCTGATACCCCATGTTGAACGGGTCTTGCGCGATCAAACCATGAATGCTGTCTTCTTTCAAGCCCTTCAGTAACGCCTCGCTGCAATCAAAACCAACAAATTTGATCTTGCCAGCCTTCTTGGAAATTTCCAGGGCGCGCAACATACCAAACGCGGCGGACTCGTTGGAGGCAAAAGCGCCCTCCACATCACCAAACTTATTCAGCAGGTTCTGCGACGCCTTCAGCGCAGTCTCTTTCGTAACGCCCGCATATTGATTGGTCGAAACCAGTTCGATGTTCGGGAACTTGGCCTTCATTTCTTCCAAAAAGCCTTCTTCGCGATCACGCGTGCTGGCGGAACCCTCGTTGTAGCGGAGCATGACCGCCTTGCCCTTGCCACCCATGACTTCACCCAGACGACGCGCGGCCATGCGGCCACCTTCGGTGTTATCCGTTGCAACAAAACTGGATTGTTTGTCGGACTTGAGGCCGGAGTCGATAATAACCACGGGAATCTTACGAGCAACCGCATCCTCCACAGGACGTGCCAGCGCGGTGTCGTCAAGCGGGGCAAGCACAATACCCTTCACATCGCGGCTGACGAAATTTTGCACCAAATTCACCTGCTGATTACGGTCGCTCTCGTTCTCGGCACCCTTCCAAAGAATCGTAACATTCCCCAATTCCTGCGCGGCTTTTTCCGCACCCGCATGCACCGACTTCCAGAAAGGGTGCGCGGTTCCCTTGGGAATTACCGCGATTTCAATTTTCTTGGCTTCATCAGCAGCATGTACCAACGGCATGGCAAGCGAGAACATGCTAACGGCGGCAACAGACAACAACCCTTTGGCAAACAAATTCATAGTTTCACTCCTTTTTGGTTTAGACACGGAATTACCTCATTGACAATCCGCTATGTTAACCATAACAAAACCCTATCTATACTCTTTAGCACAGGGGAAAAGACTTCGCAAATGAATTATCGCTTTTTTGTTAGAAAGGCAAAAA
>DNPO01000038.1 GCA_003501375.1 Candidatus Sumerlaeota bacterium
GTGGGGCCGGTAACCAGAATAATACCGTGGGGGATATTGAGCAATCCGGCAAAAATAGCCTGGTCACGCGGATCCATTTGCAAGTGTTTCAGACCGCGCAACTCGGTATCCTGCTGCAACAAGCGCAACACTACGGCTTCACCGTGCAACATAGGGATCAGCGAAACACGAATGTCCACTTCATGGTTTTCCACGCGGACTTTAATACGACCGTCCTGCGGCAAACGCTTTTCTGCGATGTCCAGATGGCTGAGAATTTTCACGCGTGAAACAATCGCGGCCTGGAAACGCTTGACCGAAGTAGGCGTTGGCACTTCCTGCAACACACCATCAATACGGTAACGAATGCGGAGTTCTTCTTCAAACGGTTCAATGTGAACGTCGGTGGCACGCAATGCGATAGCATCGCCGAGCACCTGGTTCACAAATTTGATGATGGAAGCATCTTTGGCGGCTTCATCCAAGTCCACGTTTTCATCATTGGATTCACTAACTACCTGAATGCCCGCTTCTTCTTCCAAAGTGTCCAGCGTATCAGCACCGACACCCAGGTGCTTTTTCATCTTGCGCGTGATCGCTTCTGTTGGGGCCAACAGGGGAACTAATTTTAGCCCCGTCATGGACTTCAGCAGATCAATGCCTTCAGTGGCGAAAAGACGACTCGTGGCGATTTCCACACGATCACCCAAACGTCGCACAGGTAACACCCCCTGTTTAAGCAGAACGCGAGCGGGGAACAGTGATAATAGTTTGGGGTCGGGTTCAATCTCTTCCAGTTCACTGAAGGGCACGCCGTACTCGGTACCGAGCCACTGCAATATCTGTGATTCGTCCAGTGTAGGGGTGGAACCGTTGCACTCTTTTGCCAGTGCATCGGCATCGCCCTGCGTTATCTGTTTGGCGTCGATCATTTGCTGCAAGAGTTCGTTCATGGGGGTCTTCTCGTCTAAAATCCGGTTTTCTCTGCGTACAAAGCGGGACGAAGCTTGATTCTTGCTCCGTCCCGTTTGATTTTGTTCAGCGCGTTTCTTACTTAATCCAAAATCCCCATCATAAGAAGAACAGCTTCCTGACGCGCGGTAAGAACCTTGCGCAATTCTTCACGAGCGGTTTTCAGCGTGGCTGCACTCTTCTCGCGCTCAGCGCGAACGGCTTTCACCTTCTCCTTGACATCGTCAGCGGAGGGGCTTTCCGTAGCCAACAGTTTACGCAACTGGCTCAAAGCATCGGTACCGGTAGTAGTGGCCTCTTCACCTGGGGCACCAGGTGCGCCCTGCGGGCCGGCTTGATCGCCACCCTGACCGGGTTGCCCAGGCTGACCAGCGGTAGCCGTCTGGCCTTGACGGTTGTTACGTCCACCCATCATGCCGCCACCCATCCCCATCATACCGCCCATCATGCCGCCCATCATACCACCACGTCCACTCATCATGCTCGTGCGTTGGAGTTCTTGCACCTTCTGGAGCAACGGTTTGATAGCTTCCCACTCTTCATCCGTGCACTTAAGTTGTTCTTTAACACGTTCCAGCATGCGCTCTTGCATCTGAGCCGGGTCCATGCGTTGACGCTGCTGTCCGCCAGGTCCTGCCTGATCGCCACCACCTGGCGCTCCGCCAGGGCCGCCCTGATCACCACCAGGGCCTGCCTGATCACCGCCAGGCGCTGGTTGAGTCGCCGCAGTGCCAGCCGTCGCGCTAACCTTTTTCGTTGCACCATCGCCCTGAGCAAAGGCCAAAGCCCCCGCACACGTCAAACTTGCTGCCATGAGTGATACACGCATCCAATTTTTCATTCCACTGTACCTCCCTCTGTTTTGGTGTTGTATGGGATGGAGAGCACGAACCATACCTGCCCTGCATCTTCTAACATAACAGCAGGTTTCGTGCCAGTTATTAATCCCTTAAAATCAATGATTTAAGGAGAAAGGTGCGCAGGAAGATTACAAACCAAGCACGAAGGTGTGCAAAAAATGCGCGCCGCGCAGAAAAAATGTTTCTCACAAAAAAACGGCAACGTCCCGAAACAGATGGGGTGTTGCCATCCGAGCCGAGACTCCATACAATCCATACGTCCGCATTACCGTCACAATAACTGAAGAAAGATGCCGATATTCTCTGTTTTTTGCCCATGTGACATTGACGAAATGAGAGAAGAAGCCATTTTCATTACACTGACTCTGTTTCTTCAGGTTTTTCGGTTTCGGCCATCTCAGGAATGTTGAGGGCGCGAACAGTTTGCTCCACTTGCAGCGGGGCATCGAGCATATCCGCATCCAATGAAGCGGCGGAAAGATCGCGGAATTTACGCGCACTCACCAGCACGCGCGTTTCGAGCGTGCCCACGGCGTTATTATAATTTTTCACCGCGCTTTCGAGTCCCTTGCCCACCTTCTCAAAGTGCTCGCCCAGCGTGCTGAGACGTTTGTAAAGTTCCCGACCAAGGTCGCTGATCTCTTTCGCATTGGTCGCGAGATTTTCCTGACGCCAGCCGTAGTGTACGGCGCGGAGCAGCGCGATCAGCGTCGTGGGGGTGGCAAGAATAACGGATTGCTCCACGCCGCATTCGATTAGACTGGGGTCTTGCTCCAGCGCGGCACTGAAGAAGGTCTCGCCCGGCAGAAACAGCACGACAAATTCCGGCGTTGTCTCAAACTGCTCCCAGTAACTTTTCTTTCCGAGTGCTGCCAGGTGGTTGCGAATTTGGCGCGCATGGTCTTGCAACTTCAGTTGTCGCTCCTCTTCGCTCTGGCTTTCTATTGCGTCGAGGTACGCGGCAAGTGGAGCCTTGGCATCGACAACGATCATCTTTTCACCGGGCAGGCGCACGATCAGGTCGGGCCGCAATTTGCCATTGTCGGTATCCACGCTCTGCTGCTCAAAAAAGTCGCAATGGTCGAGCATGCCCGCCATTTCGACCACGCGCTTGAGTTGGATTTCGCCCCAGCGCCCGCGCACAATGGGCGAGCGCAGCGCCTTCACCAACTTAGATGTTTCCGTCTGAAGATTCTGCTGCGTATCCATCAGATTCTGGATTTGCGTTTTCATTGACTCATAAGCGCCCACGCGTTCCTTCTCGACGTTGCGAATGTTGGTCTCCACTTTTTCGAGTGATTCGCGCACGGGTTTGATGAGTTCGTGGATTGCGGTCTGGCGTTTGTCCAAATCGCCACGTGCAGCCTCCTGCGTTTTTTCGAGCGTGGATTTTGCAAGTTCAAGAAACGCCTGATTGTTCTTGTTCAGCGCATCGGCGGCCAGCGCTTTAAAGGCATCAGAGAGTTTCAAATTGGCCTCATCCAACAGAGAACGCTGTTCCTGAATTTTCGAGTTTTCACTTTCGAGCCGCGCCTGCAAATCGGACTGTTGCGCACGCAGCCCCGCACAATCGTTGCGGGCTATATCCATTGCGGCTTTCAACTCGGCGATCTCACGTTCCAACGGGAAAATGCGACTGTTTCGCTCTTCCGCGATGGCGCGTTTTTCCGTCTCGACGTTGAGCATCCCGCGCACCTGCTCAAACTCCGCACTCAAACTGGCAATGGTCTGATTGCGTTCCGCGAGCGTTGTTTCGTTAGCGGTCAGGCGTTCGCGCAGAACGGCTAATTCGGACAGAGTTTCCGCCTGCTGCTTCTGAAGCGAGTGGAAGGCGCGGTTACGTTGCCATATCCAGATGAATTCCACGGCACCTAAGACGCAGAGGATGACAAAAAACACGTCCTGCATAGTTATTTCTCCTGAGGCAGCACGTTGGGAAGAGAGAAGTGATGGAGAATGACCAACCCGTTGCAATTTACTAAAATTTTTGCCTTACCTTCAGAAACCAACCGATTCCCTTCCTGCATGATGCGTCCATAAGTTGCACCATTGACATTGCCAAAGAAGCCCTGGTTGTCACAAACCCAATACTCTGCTTTGTGAATATTCTCTTCCGAAAGGAGATAGATGTCCTTTCGATGTGGCACTTGGCATAGCATGTCAAATTGCGCAACAACACTAGCATTGGGCGGAACAACTTCACGAATTACTTCCCGCATCCAACTCTGGCGCGCGGTGTATTTTTCCGGTAGACGATGCCTACCGTCAGTCTGCGTGGGCAACGTAAATTGATACGCCGCGACAAGAAGGAAAAAAATCGTAAGCGCGGGACGAAGTTGATGTTTATATTGGGAATGGCGCGTGAGATATAGCAGACGCCTCACCGCAAGTGCGGTTCCCAGAAATGCAAACGGGATAAATGGATAACTGTAGTAATAAAATAGTTCGTGCATGGATTCCTGGGAAGAGAACCCCATGATGAAGGAAGCAGGTAAGAGAAGAATGAGCGTAGAGGGTACCAAGAAAGGTAACAGAAGTACACCGGGAAGCACGATACTGCCCATGTGTTCCAACAGGATAAAAATCGCCCGTGGGTGCGTTACGAACTTGTATAGGAATTCCAGGGGACTGTCTCCAATATTGGCGGCATAGCGCTCGGAAAAAGGAATGCCCGGTGTTCCCTGCTGGTGACGGATATATCCCGTGACCGAAACTGCAAGGAGAAACCAAAGGCAGGAGACAAGTGTGATGGAAAAACCAAGCGAGATACGTTTTTTGACGTTCAATGCTTTTCTACTGTCCCAACCGAAAAGAATCCACCAGATGCCAAACGTAGCAAGGTAAACGGCGATGTCAGGTTTGCACCCCAGGGTCGCAACCAGGAAAATCCAGAAAAGTCGCCAGCGCTGGTTCGCAAGCGCCGCCAGGGTCCAGATCATCAAGCCCAATACCAAACTCTCGTAGTGATAGGCAAACGCAACGGACCCCGTCAAAGTGTTTGCAGTGTACATAATACCCAACGCAAGCGCTAACGGGGGGAAAGTTGCCAGATTTTTTCGTCCACGTCGGAGCACCCCGCTCGTGAACCAGGCCACTCCCCATCCTCCGGACAGAACAGCCAATGTTTCGATAATCGGAATGGTAAGAAAACTACGGAATACCCAATGCAGCGGAACCAATGCAATGAGTGTTGGGGTAAAGTGCGTGTCCCAGAAACAACTGTGGGAATCAATATGATAGAAAAATCGCCCGTTCCACGTGTTGTAAAAGAAGTAATCGATTACGCCGATGTCATGCGCATAGTACTTGTTGGCGAAATAAGTAGAAATGGCAATATAAACATACCAAAGTGTAATAATGACTATCAGGACATGGAGGAGGCGAGATGGGTTGCTGTGCTTTTGCAATAATGGCATGATTGTTTCGCTTTACTGCTGTGGGGGATTCTGCGGCATTTTAGGGGCGAAACCCGGGTAATGTTTTTCGAGACATTCCGGGCAAAACGTATGCGTGAAAACCGCGTCAGAACGGCTCTGGATGTACGCTTCCATTCGCGTCCACTCCCCGCTATCATCTCGGATTTTTTTACAGTGGGAACAAATCGGTAACAGCCCGCAGAGCGTTTGAACTTCGGTTTGTGCCTGCTGCAACTCAGTCAGCAAACGTTCTCGTTCCAACTCTATTTGTTTTCGTTCCGTTATATCCCGGATGATAAGAAGACGTCCAACTAAGTGCCCATTCGGGTCATGTAAAGCCGAAATATTTAGTTCTAAATGGTGTTGATTTTGGGTGATTTCCAAACGGTTATCGCTTGCTGCATTACCCTGGAGCATATTATCCCAGTTCGGGAAAAAGGTATCTATCGTATTGCCCAGACAATTCTCCCCCGCAATAGAGTTAAAACAAAGCGCTGCGGAATTGTAATCAACAATACGATTCTGGCTGTCCAGCACAAGAATTCCACTGGGCATTTTTTCCACCAGCATGTCGCGCGCGACCGGACGTATGTCGTAAAACTGATACTTGAACAGGTTGTAAAAAAAGAGAGCGCCCGTAACGCTGAAAGCCACCGGGGTAGCATCCCACCCCGGCAAAGGCGAGAGATTGGTGAGGTACAGGAAATTGGCCGACCATGGGCAAAGCACACCAATGATGAGCAAAATGGATTGCATCTTATATTCCATCGGATAGCGAAAAATCGACCATCCGAGAAATGCGGTCGCAATACCAATCAGGAGGTACGTGTAAGAGAGTACGCCCAGCACCCACGCGATGCCGCGGTGATAAATGATCCGGTTGTTATCTATAGCAGTAAAATCAGCCCAAATCAGGTGGTGCCAGTGATTCGTTGCAGCCAGTAAGAGCGTTAGCGTGGGGACAATGCAAAGCAAGAGAATATTACGTCGGGTAACGAAACGCTCCAATCCGGTAAATTCCAAAGCAAAAAGGAGATAAAAAACAGCCCCGTACAGCGTCCCGAGGTACTCAATCACCGACCAAAAAACTTTGGCAGGAATACCCACCGCCCCCAACTGAAAGCATTCCAGCAACGACCACTCGCCCATCGCGAACATCCACAGCGCCAAGCCGCGTCCGCGAGATAAACGCCAAGCAACCATACCCAGCACAACCATGAAAATGGCAGTCAGGAGGTTGATACCGGAGAGTAGGGAAAATTTAAATTCCAAGGGAGGTGCTCTGGGGAAAAAGGTTGTCCGTAAACAAAAACGGGGAGAGGCGCTTTTGCGCCCTCCCCGTTTTCTCATTCCTGCGCGCGGCTTGCAACTACAAATTACTCCGCAGCGTGGTGATACACATCCCAGTTCATATAGTTGGTCAGAGCTTCGTTGACCGCATCCGCTGTCTGGGACAGCGAACAGGCCACATGGTGCTCGAAACCATAGGTGCAGATGTGTTTCAGCAACTTCTGAAGTTCGGGGATGTAGATCACACCGTAACCACCGAAGGTGTTGATGGCGTCATCAGTGAAGCAGCCTTCGCCGAGGTAGGCGCAGATTTGGCCCGTTATATCGTCGGTCGAAACGCGGCAATAGGAGAACGGACCGGCTTTGATGCGACCGCAGATGGTGCCGTAGGTATTTTCTTTGCCCACCGTACCGGCGATAATGGCCTGGTATTCCATCTTGTGCGATTCGAAGAAGGCCTTCGGCAAGTTGGAGCAGTGGAAGACCATTCCCTTGTCCGGGTCATCGCCGTAATTATTATTCCAGTCGAGCAGAGCGGACGGGGTACCGGAAGCGTTCTGCAGAGCGACCATACCGACCAAACCGGCAATATCGGCTTCGCAGGCGCTGGCATGCAGCGAGTTGGACAGCATGCTCATGTAGGTGCAGGGCACGACGCCATAGAATTCTTCCAACGAAGTCCAGCACTGAATGGAGGTGGCGGAAATGGCGTTATCAGCCGACCACTTGTCAATCGCAACACCCAGTTTGGACATTTTCATCAGGCCGGTGGCGCTGACAGCCTTCGTATCGGTGTAGGCCTTGAACGCATCCAGTTTTTCCTTGACGGCTGCATCGCCATCCTTCATGCCATTGGCCCAACCCATGATTTCGGACAGGTCAACGGGGACAACCGTGATACCGGACTGCTCGAACAGTTTTTCACTGTAGCGAACGGTGGTGAAGTTCGGGGGACGCGTACCGATCTGGCCAAAGCGAGCGTTCTTGAAGCCCTTGACCACGTTACAAACGGAGGCGAACTTGCGCAGGTCATTCTTGAACGCGTCGGTGTTCGGGTCCATCGTGTGGAGCGAGGTCAGGGAGTAGGGAATACCATATTGACGCAAGTTATTACAGACGGACATTTTCCCGCAGAAACTGTCGCGACGGTTCTTGACTGTCATGTGCTCGGCATCATCGCTGAAGGCATGCACCAGCACGGGGACGTTCAAACCAGCAAGACGGATGCTGTCGGCAACAGCGCGCTCATCGCCGAAGTTAGGCAGCGTAACCAGAATACCGTCGATTTTTTCGCGGTTTTTCTTGAACAGTTCCGCGCACTTCACGGAGTCTGCATAAGTCTCGCAGGAACCAAACTTAGCCGTCGCGTTGGTGTCCAGTAGAACAGCCTTGATGCCGAGGGATTTGAGAATGTCCAGAATAGTTTTACGGCCTGATTCGCACAGGTGGTCGGGAAAAAACCCGCGGTTTCCAACGATAATGCCAAGCGTAGTCATGAGTAAATCTCCTTGTATATTGTTTGCCTCTGCCAATATTTTTTAGGCAATGGTGCCGCACTGCAAAACACCACTAAACAGAATTCACAAGATCGGCCCAATTGACAAGATGAATAACAGAAAAATATGAGTCCCTGAATTTTGTAAATTTCACGATAACTAATACGATCTGAAAAATGCAACGTCCTCTTTATCCCAAGCAACACCTTATGTCCTAGGTTTTTACCATGAAGACACAAGAAACAGCAAGGATAAAAAGGACGTTTTACACTACGGACTGTATGCAAGCGAGGACAGTCCCCGCTTACATACAGTCCCCATGCCTGCGACGATTTTTCAAAACACTGGGTTGCACTCACTACGGATGAAACGGTGAATATCCGTTTATCTGAATGAAGCGGCGTTCCAACGGAGTTCATTCTTGAAGTTGCGGATGGTCGTGTCGTTGTCGATGTAAACCACTTCGATGCCCATTGCCGCACCCCAGTCGCCCATTTGCTCAGCGGTCAGGTCGTACGAGAACGCCGTATGGTGCGCGCCGCCTGCCAGAATCCACGCTTCGGCACCAGTCGACAGGTTCGGCTCGGGACGCCAGAAGGCGGAAGCTACCGGAAGTTTCGGCATGGGAATGTCTTGCGCCAAGCATTCCACGTTGTTCACGATCAGACGGAAACGCGTCCCCATGTCCACAAGCGAGGTCGCGATGCCCTTACCGGGTTTGGACGTGAAGACCAAACGTGCCGGGTCTTCGCGTTGGCCCATCGAAAGCGGGTTGACCTTGATACCCACTTTGCCGTCCGCAATGGACGGACAGACTTCGAGCATGTGCGCTTGCAAAATACCTTCTTCGCCGGGCACAAGATGGTATGTGTAATCTTCCATGAAGGACGTACCCTTGGCGTTGGGCGTACCAGCGGCCATGATCTTCATCAGGCGCACCATCGCAGCGGTTTTCCAGTCGCCTTCTCCGCCGAAACCGTAGCCTTTGTCCATCAGGCGTTGGATGGCAAGACCGGGAAGTTGTTGCAAGCCAGACAGCATCTCGAAGTTGGTGACGATCGCCTGGTAATTTTTCTCAACGAGGAAGCGCTCGAAGCCGATTTCGATGCCAGCCTGAACAGCCACTTTTTTCTTGAAATCGTCCGCGTCTCTGCCATCCAGAATGATTTCGTACTTGCTGTAGTATTCATCCACCAGCGTGTTGATGTCGCTCTGCGACACGGCCTTCACGTACTCGGCAATGTCGGTGATGTTATAGGCGTCAATTTCCCACCCGAACTTGATATGGGCTTCGACCTTGTCGCCCTCGGTAACCGCCACGTTGCGCATGTTGTCACCAACACGCAGGACGCGGATATGGCTGCTTTCCATGATGCCAATGGCTGTGCGCATCCAACTGGCGATGCGGCCGTGGACCTCGGGATTGCTCCAGTGACCGACAATGACCTTACGCTCAATACCCATGCGGCTGACGATATGACCGTATTCACGGTCGCCGTGCGCCGACTGGTTCGTATTCATGAAGTCCATGTCGATGGAGTCGTAGGGAATGGCTTCGTTGAACTGCGTATGGAAGTGCAAGAGGGGTTTGCGGAATTCCTGCAAACCGAGAATCCAGGATTTCGCGGGGGAAAAGGTGTGCATCCAGGTGATAACGCCCGCGCACTCTTCGTCTGCGTTGGCGTCGTTAAATGTCTTGCGGATGGACGCGTTGTCGATCAGCGTCGGTTTCAGGACGACTTCAAAAGGCAGCGCTCCCGATTTGTTCAGTCCTTCGACCATGATTTTTGAATGTTCGGCCACCACTTTGAGGCATTTTTCGCCGTAGAGGGTTTGGGAGCCGGTTGCAAACCAAAACTTGTACTTTTTACCCGTTGTCATGTGATCTTCCCCTTTGTGAAGTAATCATTTTGCTGCTTTTTATTTGCTGAGAATTAAGAGCCTGAAGATGTAAAAAAAGAGGTGAAAAACGTGTTGAAACAATGCCGTGCGTGCGCACACTCAACCCTCCACTTATCTCAGAAATTAATAAATATTTCAAGGGCATTTTAGCCCCCGCGCAGATTCAAGTTCCAATCCCCCCACTTGGGGAAATTGAAACTTGAACTCACAACTGTTATCATTTGACCAGTGCGTGTTTTATGCAGTGCAGGCAAGACAGCCGCGAGCATCGGTCATTTTATCGACTCCGCTTGGGCTGGGGCAGGATGAGTTCATGCAAGAAGAAGATGAGAAATGTCAAACCAAGGCGTACCTCGCGTTGCAGGTAGAGCAACGCACGTGGAACTTCAATCGTCAGACGCAACAGCCGCAGTTTGCGCACCCACACCGCGAACCGCGCCCAGTACGCATCTAAATTTTGCCGCGTGGTCAGGCGCGCACGCCCCATCGCATTCCAGCGTACCACAACGGCATCCACCATTCGGGTGGCAAAATTTCCGCATTTTTTGTGAATTTCTTCCAGATATGCTGCGGGTGAGGTAGCGGAACGTTGTCGCGTCTGAAGCCATAGTTCCTGCAACTCTGCCATGAACTTAGCCAGCGTGGTTATATTTTCACACCAATCAACCACCCGCTGCTTGTAATGTCGCCAAAAGCCTTCGGGTGCAATTCCCGCCCGACGATCCGTGCGTGGCTTCAGTCGCCAGAAACCGGAAATCATCGGGTGCATTTTTTCCAGCGTGGCGTTGCGGTACCACATGTAGTTTTTGAAAAGTTCCCAGTAACGACATGCGGCACTGCGTAAAAGCGTCGCACGAATCGTATCGAAACTACAGAACGACTCCCACGCTTCGCGATAGGATTGCAACCACTCGCCCGGACGGAAATTCGGCAATCGTAGCGTCTCGTGGCACGAGTCGTAGGTATTCAAATCCGGTTCCATCCAAACACCCTCTCGTGCCATGCGTGCATGGTCCGCAGAACCCGGCAGCGGCGTGAGCATGAAGAATGAGCATTGGTCGATTTGCAATTCTTTGAGTCGAGCAACATCGTTCCTCACCGTTTCGGGAGTGTCGAGTGGGAAGCCAATGATGTAACCAGCGTGGCAGGCAATATTGGCACGATGCCATGCGGCAATCATTTCCGCCATGTCGTCCACAGCGTATTGCACCTTGCCCTCGGCAGCCAGATTCGCCTGATTCAGCGACTCGATCCCCAGGAAAACCTGCGTGCCGCCCGCACGCGCCACCTTGTCAATGAACCCCGGAATTTTCCACGCCTTCGTGTCCACCTGCATCATAAAGGACACACGCACATTCTTCCGCTCGCGGAGATCGATCAGGCCATCGAGAATAGCTAGCCAATGCTGGTTGCGCGCAAAGTTGTCGTCGGTAAAAAAGTAAAAGTCCACCCCATCGAGCCGATAATTCTCCTCAATCCGCGCCACAATGGCATCTGCAGCACGGCACCGCATCTTGCGTCCCTGCACATTAATGATGGTGCAGAATGAGCAGTGGTACGGACAACCACGCCCGCAATCAATCGTGCCCATCCACGGGTAAACAAAGTTACGCTGGTAGCGTTTATTAATCTCCGGCAGTGGCGCATGCGAAATATCCGGCTTCACCAAAATATCATAAAACAACTGGAGCCGTCCGTTCAGAGCATCATCCAGCAATCCACTCCATGCGTCTTCCACCTCGCCCTTGACCAGTGTGATACCGTGATCCATCAAAGTCTGGCATTCAGGCGGCATGGAGTCGGCCAAGGCAATCGAACCACTCACATGGAATCCGCCCACCATGGTTTCAAACCCGGCCTGCTTGAAACGCACCGCCAACTCCGATGCACGGGGAAATTGATTGGTCTGCACTCCAGCAAAAACGGCGACAGCCCGTTTGTTTTTACCGAGATATTTCCCCGCCAGTCGCTCCACATTAATCGTATGCACCGTATCGTCCAGCAAAACCACGCGCGGTTTGACATTCGGGCCAAATCGGCCACTCTCAAACACCTCGCGCGTCAACGCATTCAATACTGCCAAAGTGTTACTGGGCAAAATGCCCTTCCAGTAACGCACCACGTATCCGTCGTCATCATATTTAGAAGGTCGAATCAGCAGTACGGTAAAAATCTCCGAATTCTTACGTTGGAAAAAGGGAAACATACGTCTCACCTCCACGGGAAACAGGTCCAGAGAATGTGTCTGAAATAGACTGGATCGACTGGGATTACTAGACCACATTTCCGCCCAACATACAAGACAATATCGCCCGGCAAGATTCCCCTAACTCAACAAAAATAGACCCTGAAAAACACGAACCGCACAAAAATTTCAACATAAAATTTCCGAGCGGTCGTGTTTTTCAGGGTCAGTATTTCTTAAAATTTTCCTCTTAAGAGTAGACAAACTCTGTCGCGAGTTCGATGTCAGGATGCAAACTCTGCTTGACCGGACAAGCACGAACAGCCGATTCCAGTTTTGCGCGTTCTTCGGCGGGCAAGTCAAATCCCTGCGGAAACACGATAGTTGCTTTTAGCGAGCCAATCCGTCGAACGGGGATGCTGGTCATTTCCTTATCAATGGTGCAACGCGTACCACAGATATCCCACGTATGACGTTTTGCCATCATGCCCAATAACGTCAGAATGCAACAGCCCAGCGCTAACGCCACTAAATCGGTGGGAGAATGCGCCGCGTCGCTGCCGCCCTTATCCGCCGGAGCATCTGTGGTAACAATTTTTCCCGAGGGCAGGTGTTTGCTGCTACAACGTAAGTTGCCATCGTACTGCACTTCAAATTGCATTGCCATTCCACCTTTCACCGCTGTCTTCCTCTTGCCCCCCCTTGTGTTCCGGTTCTTCGTCCATGCTGGCAATTGGGAAGTACAAATTAAAACAAGCCCCCTTGCCCGGATCGGAAACGAGTTCCACCATGCCGCCCATGTCACGGGTAAATTTCTGCACCATCGCCAAGCCCATGCCATTCCCGTGCGCGCCCTTGGTGGTAAAGAACGGGTTGAAAATACGCTCCTGTAATTCCATCGGAATGCCCGGGCCATTGTCCTTGATACTGAGCAACACTCGGTTACCCACCAGTTCGGTGGCAATGGTGAGCGAAGCGGTACCAGGTTCCTTGGTTTCCAGCGCATCACGCGCATTCATCGCAAGGTTCATCAGGACATCATACAACCCCACCGGGTCTAACCAGCAAGTTTGCAGATGTTCAGCGGGACGGATTTCCAACTTTAGATTAAAATTTTCAAAATTAACGCGCAGGCTTCCCTCAACTTCCGCCAGCACGTCGTTAATTTGCACCTCGCTGCGTTTGTAAGTTTCGTTGCGCGAATAGTCGAGCATGGCCTTGGCCAGGCTGTGCATCCGCTCCATTCCGTGCCGCACCATGCCCCAGGTTTTTAACGCAGCATCTACGCGCCCCATCAGCAGGTGGCGTTCCAGTACCTCGACGCCGCTGTGGGTGATGGAAAGAATGTTTTTCAAACTGTGCGAAATTTCGGACATGGTGCGTCCG
>DNPO01000228.1:0-9703 GCA_003501375.1 Candidatus Sumerlaeota bacterium
TGTGTTGTCATAGATACTGAGTGTACGAATGACCAGCCAACGATTAGGGGCTGGGGGAAAAACAATATCTCCCCCTGTTGGGGGCTGGACGCCGCATCGAAAGTAATCAGGTAGTTCCCAATGTAGATGGACACCTACTCCCAACGGATTGGTCGGATTGGTTTGGTCTTCCAAGGGGGATACGATCATGTCGCCAGTGGACGCGGTATTTGAGCCTGACGTTGCGGTTGGCATCTTTTCGAAAACCGCGATTTTCCCCTTGAATTGCACCGCGACATTACTGTTGTCGTTGGCGTTGACTCGGACTGCCTGGATATTCAGCGGAACGATTGCGTTCATCATAGTTTTAAGAGACCTTCTTATGGAATGCGACCATGCCCACACCTTCGGTCATTTCAAAGCCCATTTCGGCGGAATCAAATGCTGCTGGGTCTATTTTGCTGACTTGTGCTATTTGCGTTGCCAGATTACTCATCATTACCACGCGGGGAGAGGCAGAGCGAAAGCAAGAAGAAATGTCAACCGGAGTCACACTCGGATTCATCGTGACAACCGATCCTGTTTTTGTAAAGGGGTGAACCTGCTTGATTGCCGTAACTGTTTGGTTTTCGGAAGTATAGGAATAACTGTCGATTCCATAATGGAGCCCTTCGGGAGGTTCGTGGATATCTATTTCCACAGCATCACCATCCAATAGGCAAAGCAATGTATCCGATTGTGGCCCCAATTGTTCCATGCGTAAAATGTTGAGCAGTGTGATATTGTCATCCCCATCAGCCGGGGTTCCTCCCAGGGGATACGCATTGACGCCCAATCCAGGACAAGAGAGTACTACGGAAGAGCGAAGGAGAAAACCAGAAACAACTTGCATATTATTGGGCGGTGCTTCCACTCCTAAAAAGTTGGCACGGATGCAGGGGAGGTGATCCGCCGTCTGGGTTTTAACCGTGGGGAGCGTTGCGCGGTCCATCGTGAATGTTGCGGTAGTTGTTGCGGTGGTCAGATTACGACCAATGCTGAATGCGCCATCCAGCATTGCGTCTACCCAGTTCATGTCCACGTAGAAAAAACGAATGGATTCGGGAGGCAGCATGCCTTCATCTGGAACCAAGTAGTTGATCGGCACACCATACAGCAGCATCAAGCGTGCGAGCCATTGTTTCAAGTCTGTTGGCAGAGTCGCAGCGGGAGTCGGTGTTGCGTTCAGGCAGGATCGCAACTGGTGGTGGTCTTGAAAAACGGCGGCGAGCCGTTCTTGAAGCGCGGCTCGGGAGAAAAGATTTGGCATGTTATTCCTTCGTCTTCTGCGCCTGCATAAGGGCTTGGATTGTTTGATGGAGCAGGGTGCGAGCAGGTGATGCTGTCTGTGTTGACGTCATTTTTTCTAATGCAGGGGCCTGAGGCGCATTGAGAACAGAAGAAAACTGTTCTTGCAGTAGTTCATTTTCCACAGCATCAACCGCAGCCTGCGACAGTCCGCATTTCCAATTATATAGTGCGGTAGAAAAACTGCTGTCTTGCAGAGAGAGTTGTCTTCCTAATGCCCAGGCGGTTGCGTAGGATACATCCAGCATTCCGGTGGTTGGATCGAACTGGGTGGCTTGGTCGGGTGAGGATATGGGGAAGGAAATACCAGGTTGAGTGATGGAGTAGTTCACCAGAGGACCGCGATACCAGGAAACTGTTTTACCGGCGGTACGCAGTTGGTGATTGAGCGGAACGTATCCCATGCTTAACGCATTAATGACTTGATTGTTGCTGCCAGTGTAGTTGAGGCGCAGATTGGTGTTCAACGCATCGGTGGAACCATTAGGATCGCGTCCATTCAATGCGAGCAGTTGATCCACAAAGGCAGCGGGAGATCCGATGGAATAGAATGTCCAACTGGTGAGTACGGCCAGGCGGATACATTTACTGCTGTTGAGAGTATTGCTGTTTGGTGCGCCGCCTTGTTCATTGGTCGGTAGAAAGGGTTGCAATTCCTCCAATGACACCAGATAGGCGTAGGTTTTTTTGTCTTGTTGCGGCAAACGGTTTCCGACGATAATAGAAAAAGTGCCTAATGGTTCGCCCACATCGGAAACGCCTGGCATAGTGGCTTTATCTTTCAGGCTAACTTGGCGGACGTGTGCGGAGAATTTAAGGTCGTCGATGGTTGGTGCAACTTGCCAGAATAGTTCCAATGGTACGTCAATTACGTTGATTGAATCTGTCAGAGCGCTTCCAGGCTCAAGTCCTTTTGTGTTTGTCGCGCCTTGGAAGTAGGAATAATTACTGCCCAGTGAACTATTCGGATTAGCTGCAAGTGGAAAGAGGTCGCCCACGGTGGCCGCAGCAGGTTCTAACGTAAGACCGGGATAACTCGTAACATCGTCATCGTCAAACGATAGGATTGCTAACCAGGTTGGAACATCCGCATCCGTATCAGAACCGGGGGCGGGTGGGGAAAATGGTTCTTGGCTTGTGGGGTAGCGCGACCAGGGATACGTGGCTTTTTGCAGAACCACATGGGGGAGCACCGTGTTAAATTCACCACTCGCATTGTTGGCTGGGAAGATGGAGTAGAGGGTAGATTGGGGATTGCTGAAGGAAAAGCGATCTCCCAAAACGGCAAAGGTATAGGTGTTTGTCAGCGAATCATCACTAATGGGTGCGCCGCTGCTATCGTTGACGTTTTGTGAAACGGTGAGTTGGTACTCTCCGTCTTCCAATCCAGGAATTTGATGCTGGATGAACGTAACCAGTTCAGTTAACAGCGGATTGTTCGTATTGTCAGTCATGAAGTTGTCTCCGTTATGCTGCTATTACGCCGGCACCCAGCAGTTCTACCATGGGCCAGTCAACCAGTGCTTTTTGCGTAGCTAAAGCCGCTATATCAATTTCGGCTGAAGTATAGGTCGAGAATCCGTTGGCTGCCAAATCGTTCAGAATGGTTCCTCGTTGGCTTGTCACCCAACTGTCGCCCAAGGTGCTCAGAATATAATTTTGATTGGTAAATGTCTTGGCGGCATTTCCAGTTACTGTAATAACAAGATTCTCGTTTTCGTCCAGTGTTGGCGTAACCGTATAGGATGTATCTATAGCCGCAGCCTGGTAGGTAAAGTTTGTATTGTTACCCAGAGCGAACAAAAGGTCGTTGAGCAAAACAGCGCTGGTGCTGTCCGGAATTCTGGGAATGGGTGTGATTTGGAAACCCACCAGCGTACTGGGCATCATAGACTGGTCATTGGGACTTGGGTTCGGATTGTTCGAATTCCACAGTGCAGCGTTCGAATCAAGTAGAACGGGCTGGCAGGAAACTGTCGTAATTGGATCGTTATATTCGCCGTTGTTGTCAGCCTTTAGCAGGGATACGGAGTGGAAAGACTGTACATTGGATTGTTTCATCGGCCCAATATGCAGCGTAGGATTCCAGACTTGGGTATCCGAATATGTTTTCTCATCTGTCGCGAGAACCAGGTAGGGTGCGCTCGTTACATCTACAGGTTCAACATTGTAATCCTTGGTTGTGTTAGATAGGGCAACGTAGTTGGAAGCATTCTCGGATGCCACGAACCATTGTCCATTGTTTGCCGGAATCGTGCTGTTGGTAAGGATCGTGAAGTCATCCGAGTCAATGATCCAGGAGTATCCGGATACATCGCTTTGTACCAAACCCTCAGTCACGCTGGCTTTGATGATATTGGTTGTGGTTGTTGTGTCAGTATCGCTGGCCGCACAAACTGGTGCGCCACGGAGTGCCTGGTGCATTTTTCGGCTTGCCATGACGTTTTGTTGTGGAGCAACCGGGTTGGTATCTTGCGGCAGGAAATTGCTTTTGAATTGTGACCACCCAACAGGGGGCGGTGATGCTGCGGGAGAGCCGAACTGGATGGTAAACGATACAACGTCCAGATCAACATCTGCTCTTCCACCAAACGGGTCTCCCCAGATAAATAGGTCGGCTCCGACATGCACGTTGAGTGTGAACAAGCCGAGATTGACCGAGCAGCCCATCATGATGTAAGCGTCCGCTTGATAGGAAAGTGGCGCCCAAGCGAATAGAAAGTCCACCCCGATATTAAACCATGCCTTGATTGGGCCAGAGTTCCATGTTGCACTCATGGTTGCACCGGCCATTATCATGGCTGGGGTCAGTGCAAAATAACATTGACCGCCAACTTGGAATGGGCCAAGACTGAAGGAAATGCCGAGGCGAGGCACTACGGGATACCAGGCCGGGCGTGTGAACGCTGGGTGGTAACCGCCAAGAGTGACTACAAAATCTCCCTGATGTTCCCCACTGAACCAGATGAAGAATGCAAACCCACCTGTTAGTTTTGCAAAGCCCCCATAAATGTAGGATTGGGGAGACAGTTGTCCTTGGATAGCGAAGAGACCCGTAGATGGGGTAAGGGTTGCCAGAATATCGAGTTCCACGTATGCAAATGGAGTTGCCACATGGTTGGGTAGACGCAGTGCACCGGTTCCTATCAGACCCAGTTGAAAATCAACACCAACAGAAACGGTAATGAGGGCAAAGGCTTCAATGATTTCAAATGATGTGAAGGAAACGCCTGCTGCAACCCAATATTGCCCGGGTTCATCCACGAAGACACTTTGCAATTGAGGCAAGATGTTTTGGACAGTGGCACTGGGTGTGGCAGCCGCTTTGGGCGCGTTGTTAGGTAGCAGAAGATAAGTGGGCAGCGTTGCCATAGTTGGCAAAATCAAGGAGCGATTGATGCCAAAGCCCCCCGCCAGCCCGGTGAGGAATAAGAAGGGCGGCCCTCCCAGTGGCACTTGGATATTTGTGTATAGGAAGAAGGAAACGGGGGTATTCGTACTGGCTGGAGTGTAGCCACCAATGACTTTAAAACCCCATACACCCGCTTGAACAACTACTTCACCATAGTAGTTTGTCGTATTTTCCGGTCCGGCGGCGCGCAAGAATGCCCCGCCCACGCTTACGCCAGAGGTCTGGAAACTTAAGGCTAAGCCGGCCAGGTCAAAACTCAGATCACTCAAGGTAAAATCTGAGGCTGGTGGCATGGGCATGGTAACGCTGAGTTGCTGGAGGGAAAAGGAGAATGATCCCATCAAAAAACCGCCAGAGATTCCAAAACTCGCATAGCCGTCATGATAATTTAGTCCGATTTCATCAATTGTTACTGGGCCAAATGTTTCATGCAATTTGAACCATGACAAGTCGCTCTGTACGGAACTGATATTCGAATTAGTCGTCGTTGTTGGCTGGGCTGTGGATTGCAGCGAGGTCGATGTGGGATTTGGGGCGCTTTCTCCCGTTCCAACCTGGATTGGGATCGTGGTGTCTCCGATCTTAAAATTCATCGAGAAACCTAATCCGGCTGCCATTCCCTGTTTGTTATCATCTGGAATTTGCGGATAGTCCTTCCCGCTTTTCTGGATCCACGTATTAATCGAAGTTGCCATTGCGTCATCGAAAAGATACGACGCAAGAACAATTTTCAACCCATTGATTTCTACAGCATCTTCCGCAGGCAAGATTCCGCCGATCACCGGTAAACCTTGCAGGGAAATTGTCTTGTCGATTTCTAACCCAAAGAAAAACTGCCAGTTCCCCTGGTTTTTTGCATTCTTAAGCGCGATAAAAACAGTGTTCCCGTAGTTAACGGATTGCAAGCCAATAAGCAGTTCGTTTTTCACAAAGTCATAGGAAAGATCGGCTTGTTTCAGATCCAGGTCCATAGAATCTGGGATTGGGGGAAGGGTGTCGGGGGGAAAACCAAAAGCGTCAGCGACATCGCTGAAGGTGAGATAGTCTTCTCCGGTGACTTTCCATTGAGCCGTCAATACCATCTGGTTTGTCGCAGGCTGACCTGATGGAGTCGTGCTGCCGAGGTATAGTTCCAGACTGAAGTTTTGCTGTCCTACCAGCAATGCACCTTGCAAGTCAACGCTGTAGCCCGTGGGCGAGTATTGTGCTACGACTTGCAGACTGGAGGTCAATTGCGTATCCATTAGGGGGAATGCCGCGTCGCAACGTCCAAAGAGTGTGTAGGAATATCCCCCAGAAACTTGATTAGCAATAACGCCAAAATTGCCAAAGGAAATATCATTCAAAACATCGGGCAAGAGGGAGGCATTGCCAACCAGCCCTTTTACCAAATTGTAGAGGGTGACGCTTCCTACATATTGTCCGCTGATAGTCGATACATCCCAGCCGGTGGAACTTTGGACAACGGTAATAGCAAATTCAAAATCTCCCGTAAAAATATCGGGTAAAATTTTCGCGGAAGCAGAAAAGTCGACGCTGGTACTATTGCCGGAAGGAATATTAAAAATATTGAGGCGAACGTTTTCCAAAACTAATACAGAAGGGATCAATTCCCAAGTGAAACCAGGATTGGAGCCAATGCCAAGTCGAATGCACCCAATGCTGGCGTTAGGCGTGAGCGAAATAAAGAAGTCTTGCAATGCGCAGAGCGAAAAGGCATTGCTTAAAACGGAAGGAATATATTGCGTGAAATCATCGCCACCGGGCAATGCCAGAATTTGCTCAATTCCAAATGTATGGTTTGGCAGAGGGGCTGCAAAAAATCCCAGCGCTGGATCGTTAGCGGCGAGTTCTACTCCAAATCCCAGATCGTCCGTGCTGGCTACCAATTCCAACGTGATATCCTGGATCAGATCGACTGGCGCAGCGATGGCGATCACGAGTGAAAGGTTGCCAATACTGAGTCCACTGGTGATGGTAAACATTTGGTCTACCAGAGGGGTGGTAAGGGTGAGGACGGGGTAAGGGTATGCGGAATTAATGGTGACAGGCCCGGTAAATTTGTACGATAGGTCTGTATTCAAAATGCTTTCGAGTAAAGTGAGCGCGCCTTGGAGGACACTCAAGGTCAGCCAGCCCGCATAATTCAGACCCGACGTTAGAGATACGGAGTCGGTTGCATGTTCCGATGTCTGCGACCATGGGAGATAACTAGTTTGCTGCTGTGTCGCATAAATAAAACAAGAACAGGTTGCGCTTAACTCGTTAAAAGGGAATACGGTCAGATTGCTGAAACTGTTTTTGAATTGCCAGGCGGTTGGCAGGGTGATGCACAGGGTGAACTGCACGGTCGCCGACGCATCTATGCAAAAGACAACCTGTGCCGGTAGTTGAGTTTGGTTCAACACATCTACCGTACCCGCCGCGATATTGATAGTTCCATTGACCGGATCAGGAATGTCAGAACTTGTAATTCCATTGATGGTCAGGATTGTACCTGTTGACAGCGCGAATGCACTCCCTAACGCATCTATTTGTGCTTGCGAAAGAAAGTCCGTGTTGAAAGACAGGGTTTGTGTCGCACTTGCCTGCTGTCTTAATGTTTGTACCAAGCTGTTTAAATCCATGATGGTACCTCAACTTATGTGGGGTTTACTCGGCCAATGCGGCCGCCGCAAGCAACTGCGTATTGTCAACAATACTTGTAAAGGGATTAAATATTCCATTGGGAGCATGTCCTCCCAATGCGAGTGCTTTAACCATGATTTGCTCCGCTGCTTGGGATTTTATAACGGTTAGATCGGAGCCCCCGGGCCATTGGCATTGATTGATGTAAGCGTCTAGGCTTAGACTATTCTCAGTTGATAGTTTGATTGTTATATTCTGCGTTAACCCAGAAAATAGATTGCGAAGTGTTTTGCGTTGTTTACAAAACACATAAGTAAATCCCTGGTTGTTCGTGTCGTTCTCAGGCACAATTTTAATAACGCTCATTTGCGTGATTATCCTCTGATCTCGACTGGTGTTTTGTAAAAACGTTCCAAAACTCACATCTTCTCCGGATGCAAAAAATATGGGGCTCATGTTAATTTGCGCAGTAGACAGAGCGGAAATATTCCAGAGTACCACTTGTTGCAACAGCCCTGGTTGCGAGGCTGAAAAGTTTGCACCAGGATCTTGGTTGACGAAGTTTACTTTTCCAGGGAAAGCTGTTTCTGTTGTGTTATCTGATGCGCCTCCAAAACCAATGCCAAAAATGCCGGGGGTCATGTGTCCTTCTACGGTATCTAAGGTTGCGGGAAAACCATTAATTTGGATAACATTGTCGTCCACTGTCCATGCTTGTCCATAGCCTAATTTCATGGCCAGCGCTAACGCTGCGAAGCGACTGGCTCCAAAGCCAACCATATTCTCTGTTGAAGAACCTCCAAATTTATACCCCACTACGGTGACGTCTGTGGAGGAAGGAAGGCTTCCCTTCAGCAACTGGTAATAATGCGAATATTCACTGTAGTGCACCACAACGTAAAGAGGGCGTTTAGATCGATGTGGGGTATACCAAGGAATAACTACGTTCTTGCCATCCTGTTTAAATGTATTTGGGTTGAGATAATCTTTTGTCATTCCCATCCCCCAAAGTTCGGCGTTTCGTAGTATCTTCGTCATCCATTCCGCCCTATTGTTGGAGGCTACTATGATGGGCGCTGGCTGCCCGGCGTGATTTGTTTGCAATGCGGGACGGGAATATAAATTTAGTGTCGTCGGAAAATAGTTGCTTCCTTGTAAAATATTTTTCCGCGCATTGAAGATAGGCTGACAATCCGTATCGGGGTTTGCATTGAAACCAATGTTTTCCAAAGGAGAATACTTTTGATTAATCAGATTTCCACCGTAACTGCCATTTTGTTTTGCGCTGATAACCATTTATATCCCCCTTGTTTGCCATCGGAAATCAGAAAAATTTTTGAAGGAAGAAATTCATTTTGCTTCCTCAAAAGTATTTTGAAAAGCCTTCTCTCTGGAACCATGCAATTGAAAATAAATTAAGACCTGCAACAACGCCTTCCTTTTAGGAATCTTCCAAGGGCGGTGATTCCATCACGTTGTCGAAACTCAGCCAACTGCTATCTTAACTTCTGAGTGCCACTATAAAACCACAAGATGGACTCTTGCCAGTTTGTTTTCTGTTAGGTTTACTTGGTTAGTGGATTGTAAAAGGATTGTACGCCAAGGTTTGTGATACGACGACAAGAATGGTTTGTCAATAAAAATCTTTCTATAATTGTATGGAAAAAAATCCCATAGACGTTTTATTGAGATGTAACGGAATAGTCTTTTGTTATAGAAATTATTCAGTTTGTTTTTTATTCTTTCCGCAGCATCCATTACACTGTCGGTCAAGGTGGATGATCCCCAAGCCACCACGCAAACGTTGACGCTGCAAGCAAAACCCAATGAGTTGGCGGAAGAGAAGGTTGGCGACTGCGCAACGTTTGAAGGGAAGGCGGATTTTTTGAACGGAGCGAAAAAGTTCAACGCCACAGGTGAAGTGGAGTTCAAGGGGAAAATGCGCAAGATTGTGATCCAATATCCCGAAGGCTACGATCCCGATTAAAATCGATTTCACAACTTGAAGAATTTCACCACAGAGGCACAGAGAACACAGAGAAAAACAAAGACAGTTGTTTTTTTTAAGTTCTCTGTCCCCTCTGTGTCTCTGTGGTGAAAATGGTTTGGAAGTTGAATCCGTTTCATCCACGTCTCAGGAATGGAGCAAGTTATGAAAAAAAACTTCTATCAAAATCGGTTTGTTCGCGCTGCACGAGGATGAAGAAGAACACGACCATGCGCTCGAAAAAGAGAGCGCGGAAGAATTGGTCGCGCATCATCACCATGATTCCGGCATGAACCCGCACCTGTTTGCCAGTCCGCTTCAGGCAGCGCAAGTGGTGCGCAACATTGCGC
>DNPO01000228.1:9953-10320 GCA_003501375.1 Candidatus Sumerlaeota bacterium
CAAGTGGTGCGCAACATTGCGCAGGCGCTCTCGGAATCTGAGGGAGGCAATGATCCGCGCGCTGCCAGAGGGGAGTCCTCGCAGGGGGGAAAAAACGCCGCTTTTTTTTGACTTAGGCTTGTCATGAATAATCTCCAGAAAACCCAAGAGCGATTGATAATTTTCCCGTTTCCCGTTGACAAAGACACTGCATAACAAATATAGTTCTTCTGTACCAACAGATGTGAAAAGTTTATCGGGTTCCCTTGCCGCATGGCAAGAAGGTTCAGCCATAGAAGAAATCTTTCCTATTGAGTAAGAATCGAACCGTTCAACCGTCGAAACAGACGCGGCATATTCGGCAGGAATTCGTTAGGTAATGGATACC
>DNPO01000228.1:10591-10818 GCA_003501375.1 Candidatus Sumerlaeota bacterium
AAATATATCGCTGGGATCGTATGGAAACGAAAGTTTTTGGCACAAAAAGCACGCGCCGTTTCGGCGTAATTTTTCATAGTCCAAAAATAGAGTAAGGGAGAGGAATCATGGAACGCAAAAAGAATGCGGCAGGGGCCACCTTGGCAACGCAGGAGAATAATGTCAAGGGAGTGGGAGGACGAATTTATCAGATGTTGAATGACGCCATTCGACACTACGCGCTCTGT
>DNPO01000082.1 GCA_003501375.1 Candidatus Sumerlaeota bacterium
ATCGGCCTTATAAGCCCTATAGGACTTATGACATGCTTCGTATCGGATTCAACGCCCTCTGCGCCGAAAACAAAAGCGGCACCGGCCGCTATGCCGCCCAACTGATTCTGGCGCTGGCTCGCCTGGATCGGCAAAACGAATACTTTGTTTGCGTGCGCTCCGACTCGCCTCTGCGGGAGTTGCTCGCTCCGTTCGACAATGTCCACATTTTCCCTGTTGTCACCCAAAATGTTTTCCAACGCATTCTGTTCGAGCGTTTTCGCCTGCCCAGTTGGATTCGCAAAAACAAACTCAGCCTCTTTCACTCGCCTGCGTTTATTGCGCCGGGGATTTGTCCCGCACCGTCCGTCGTGACCATTCACGATTTGGTTTTTCACCTTTTTCCCAATACCGTTCCTGCGTTGCGCCGCATCTATTATAACCGCGCCATTCCCTTTTCGATTCGCAATGCCGCGCTGTTGCTGGCTGATTCCGAATCTTCCGCCCGCGATTTGAGTCGGGTTTTTCGCGTGCCGATGGAAAAAATCCGTGTGACCCACCTGGGCGTTTCCGAGTCCTTTTTTCAGCCCGCGAATCTTGCCCGGCAACAAGCGCTCCGCAAATTGTACCACCTGCCCGAAAAGTATCTCCTCACCGCAGGCACGCTGGAACCGCGTAAAAATTTACCCGCCCTGTTGAAGGCTTACACCCAACGCGTGCAGCGCGACAGCACAACACCTGACTTAGTTATTACTGGGCGCACGGGGTGGGGTACGGACAATCTGCCGCTATTATTGGAATCGTTAAAAATTACGGAACGTGTGCGTCTGACCGGTTTTGTGCCCGATGCTGACCTCCCGGAACTTTACCGCATGGCGATGTTGTTTCTTTGCGTTTCGCTGTATGAAGGGTTTGGCCTTCCTATATTAGAGGCAATGGCCAGCGGTACGCCGGTGGTAGCGGCGAATAATTCGTCCATTCCCGAGGTGACGGGTGACACGGCGTTGCTGGCGGATGCGTCCCGCGTGGACGATATTGCGGCAAAAATCTGTGAGGCGTTGAACACACCCGTGCCCACCCAGCACCGCGCCCAATCTGCCCGGTTGCGTGCGGAAACGTTTACCTGGGAGCAAACCGCGCGGAAAACGCTGAAGGCCTACAAGCAAGCCATCGGGTAGTAAAAATCAGACAGATTGGTATGACCCAACCGTTCAGTCCGAGAGCGTGCCACAAAAATACCGTGTAAAAGCGTTTTCTTTTATTGACGATTTACCAAAAAGTCTTTTAGAATGCCTTGCCTGTTACTTCCCAAGTGAGGAAGGCGGGCAGTCGCATACAAATTTCAGTCTTAACACCAGAACGCGAAGCAACCTATCGCGCGGAAGAACGAGGTCTCGACAAGCATGACGCACGTGGACGAAAACGACAACGACAAGATGGACGCTATGGAATCCCAGAATGCCGCGCCGGAAGCCGCCGCTCCCGATGACAGCGAGGATTTTGAAGCGCTGTTGGATACCTATGGCAAAATCACCCAGCACCAACGCGATGAACTGTTGACGGTTCCCGTGGTCAAGGTAACCAAGGACTGCGTGCTCGTGGACATGGGCGACAAGGCCGAGGGCATCATTGATATTCAGGAGTTCATGGACGCACAGGGCAACGTGAGCGTGCATCCGGGCGAATCCATCGCCGTGCAGGTCATGGGCCGCGATGAAGAAACCGGGCTGATTACGCTGTCGTACAAGCACGCGCGTGTCCATGGCACTTGGTTGCGTTTGGAACAAGCCTGCGCACAGCGCGTGCCGGTGATGGGTAAAATCGTTCGTGCCGTCAAGGGCGGTGTGTTGGTCAATCTCGACGGCGTGGAAGGCTTCATGCCCGGATCGCAGATTGGTGACCGCAAAACCGAACTGGAAGAATGGGTGGGCAAAGAAGTTGAAGCCCGCGTGATCGAGTTCGACCGTGAGAAAAACAAGGTGGTGCTGTCGCGCCGTGTGATTATCGAAGAAACTCGCAAGCGTGCGTTGGAAGATTCCCTGACCAAGGTAAACGTGGGCGATATTATTGAGGGCACCGTTAAGACCGTTCTGGGCTTCGGCGCATTCCTCGACGTTGCCGGGCTGGATGCCGCGCTTCCGCGTGAAGAACTTTCCTATGAGCGTGCCGCTGCTCCGTCTTCGTTGGTTAAAGTGGGCGACAAGGTGCAGGTTAAGATTCTCGAAATTGACCGCGAGACAGGTCGTCTCCGCGTCAGCCGCAAGGCGCTGATCACCGATCCGTGGGCGGGCGTGGCAGAGCGCTTCCCCGTGGGTTCGTCCGTTACGGGCGAAGTGGTCACCACCACCAAGTTCGGCGCATTCGTTCGTATTGAAGAAGGCCTCACTGGCCTGATCCACATTTCTGACCTGTCTTGGGACAAAAACGCCCGCATCACCGACCATGTGAAAGAGGGCGATACGGTCAGCGCCGTTGTGGTTTCTGTCGATGTGGACAAGAAACGTTTGGCACTTGGTCTCAAGCAACTGGTGGAAGACCCGTGGATCGAAGCCGAACGTCAGTTCCCGCGTGGTACTCGCGCCAAGGGCGTGATCACCAGCCTGGCTCCGTTTGGCGCATTCGTCAAACTGACCGATAGCATTGAGGGTTTGATTCACATTTCTGATCTGTCTTGGGAAGGCAACGTCAAGCACCCGAGCGACGTGCTGCAAGCCGGGCAGGAAGTGGAAGCGTTGGTGCTGAAGACCGATGCCGCTACGCGTCGCATTGCGTTGGGCCTGAAGCAACTGTCCGAAAACCCGAGCGATGCTTTCTTCCGCGACCACCCGGTGGGTTCCGATATTGAGGGTGAAGTCGTGCGTATGATGCCGACCGGTATTTTCATTTCCCTTGCACCCAAGATCGACGGTTTCATGCACATTTCGCAAATGGCACTGGAGCGCATCGACAAACCCGAGCAACTCTTCAAAGTGGGCGATAAGGTACTCAGCCGCATCACGAAGATTGAGCGCGGTAACAAGATCAACCTGAGCCGCAAAGAAATGATTCAGGCTGAGGAATCCAAACTGGTCAAGCAGTATGCCGCCGCACCGGCTGAAAAAGGTGGCGGCATGAATCTGGGCGATCTGCTGAGCGGGATCAAACTGAACAACGACTAACGCAACTTCCACACCGTGGGGCGCTGCCCCACACCCC